>NZ_BPRD01000150.1 GCF_022179745.1 Methylorubrum podarium | reverse complement strand
CGGGGGAGGGTGCCCGCGAAGCGGGCGGGAGAGGGGCCGGCTCAGGTCTTTCCGGAAGCGGCGCTCCCCTCACCCGACCCCTGCTGACGCAGGGGCCACCCTCCCCCGCGGAGGGGGGAGGGCGATGTGCGGGTATCCACGTCGTCACCCTCGCCCCCGGCGCGGATCTGTCGGGCTTCCGAGCCGCCGCCCGCCGCCTGATCGCTTCGAGCATCCCCCCGGAAACCGTCGTCTGGCAGACGGAAGCGCCGAGCCTGTTCGGCGCCGACCTCGTCCCCGCGGACGGCCCGCCGCTCGCGCTCCCCCGCGCGGTGGCCGACCTGATCCCGATGGTCGTGCCCCACCGCGATCCCGAGCGCTACGGCCTGCTCTACACGCTGCTCTGGCGCGTGGTTCACGGCGAGCGGGCGCTGATGGAGGTCGCGAGCGATCCGCTCGTCCACCGCCTCCACCGGATGCGCAAGGCCATCGGCCGCGACCTGCACAAGATGCACGCCTTCCTGCGCTTCCGCCGCGTGCCGGGGGAGGGGGCGGAGCGCTTCGCGGCGTGGTTCGAGCCCGACCATCACATCCTGGAGGCGGCCGCCCCGTTCTTCGTCGACCGCTTCCGCGCGCTGACCTGGTCGATCCTGACGCCGGAGGGCTCGGCGCACTGGGACGGCGCGCTCCGCTTCGGCCCGCCCGGACGCCGCGAGGACGTGCCCGACGGCGATGGCTTCGAGGCCGGCTGGCGCGACTACTACGAGAGCACGTTCAACCCGGCCCGGTTGAACCTCGACGCCATGCGCGCCGAGATGCCCCGCAAGTACTGGCGGAACATGCCGGAGACGGCGGCGATTCCCGCTCTCGTGCGGGCGGCGAGCGCCCGCGCGCAGGCGATGATCGAGAAGGAGCCGACCATGCCGGCAAAGCGCGACCCCGTCCGCGCCGTCGCGCGGATGAGCCGGGACGAGCCGGACTCGCTGGAGGCCCTCAACGCGGTCATCGCCCGCTCGGAGCCGCTCGTTCCCGGCGCGACGCAGGCCGTTCTCGGCGAGGGACCGATCGGGGCCAGGATCGCCTTCGTCGGCGAGCAGCCGGGCGATCAGGAGGACCGCCAGGGCCGGCCCTTCGTCGGCCCGGCGGGCCAGCTTCTCTCGCGGGCGCTGGAGGAGGCGGGGATCGACCGGGGCGAGGCGTACCTCACGAATGCGGTCAAGCACTTCAAGTTCACGCTCCGCGGGAAGCGCCGCATCCACGAGAAGCCGACGGCCGGCGAGGTGAGCCACTATCGCTGGTGGCTCGACAAGGAACTCGACTTCGTCGCCCCGAGGCTCGTCGTGGCGCTCGGCGCCACCGCGGTGCTCGCGCTCACGGGCAAGCAGATCCCGATCACCCGCGCCCGCGGCCCCGCCGAATTCGGCCGGCCGTTCGAGGGCTTCATCACGGTCCACCCCTCCTACCTGCTGCGCCTGCCCGACGAGGCGGCGAAGGAGGTCGCCTACCAAGCCTTCGTCGACGATCTTCGGCGGGCGAATGCCATGGCGGCGTGAAACAATTCTCCGACTCCCGAGGATATCCCGGCAGCGCATTCACGCATTCGCGCCTGGCCGAAGAAGAATCCTTGGGAGAGATCCGATGAGGGCCCTCGTCTGGCACGGCACCCAGGACATCCGCTGCGACACCGTTCCCGATCCTGAGATCGAGGACGATCGCGACGCGATCATCAAGGTGACGTCCTGCGCCATCTGCGGCTCGGACCTCCACCTCTACGATCACTTCATCCCGGCGATGAAGAAGGGCGACATCCTCGGCCACGAATTCATGGGCGAGGTCGTCGAGACCGGCCGGGGCCTGAACGGGACGCTCAAGAAGGGCGAGCGGGTCGTGATCCCGTTCACGATCATCTGCGGCGAGTGCGACCAGTGCAAGCGCGGCTTCTTCTCGGTCTGCGAGCGCTCGAACCGCAACCGCAGCCTCGCCGCCAAGGTGTTCGGCCACGGCACCGCCGGCCTGTTCGGCTACTCGCACCTCACCGGCGGCTATGCCGGCGGGCAGGCCGAATACGTGCGCGTGCCGTTCGCCGACCGGACGCATATCAAGGTGCCGGATTCGCTCACCGACGAGCAGGTGCTGTTCCTCGGCGACATCTTTCCGACCGGCTGGCAGGCGGCGGTGCAGGCCGACATCCAGCCCCACGACACCGTCGCGGTCTGGGGCGCGGGGCCGGTCGGGCAGATGGCCGTGCGCTCGGCGGTGCTGCTCGGCGCGAAACAGGTGGTCTGCATCGACAGCGTGCCCGAGCGCCTCGACATGGCGCGCGCGGGCGGCGCGATCACCATCGACAACAGCCGCGAGAGCGTGGTCGAGCGCCTGAACGAGCTCACTAACGGCAAGGGCCCGGAGAAGTGCATCGACGCGGTCGGCATGGAGGCGCACTCGCCGCGGGCCGTCGAGCAGGTCTTCGACCGGGTGAAGCAGGCGATGATGCTGGAGAGCGACCGCGCCTCGGTGCTGCGGGAGATGATCTACGTCTGCCGCCCCGCCGGCATCCTCTCGATCCCCGGCGTCTATGGCGGGCTCGTCGACAAGATGCCGATGGGCGCGGTGATGAACAAGGGCCTGACGATCCGCGCCGCCCAGACTCACGTGAACCGCTGGACCGACGACCTCCTGCGGCGGATCGAGGAGGGCCAGATCGACCCCTCCTTCGTCATCACCCACCGGGCCGGGTTGGAACAGGGTCCGGAGATGTACCGGACGTTCCGGGACAAGCAGGACAACTGCATCAAGGTCGTGCTGCGGCCCTGAGCGTCCGCGGCCCAATCGCGCAAGGCGGAGGTGTCATGGCCCGCGACAGCGACGGATCGGATGGTGGCGCGCTCCGCCGGATCGCGCCGGACTCTCGGCGGCGGCCCGATCCGGCGACGGAAGGGCTCGCCCAGGGCCTCGGCTGGTTCTCCCTCGGTCTCGGCGCCGCCGAGATCGTCGCCGGGGCGTCGATCGCCCGCTGGCTCGGCAAGCCGGAACTGGCGCCCGTCATCCGCGCCTACGGCGTGCGGGAGATCGTCACCGGCGTCGGCATCCTCGGCACGACGGACCCGACACCCTGGATCTGGGGGCGGGTCGGGGGCGACGCCGTCGACATCGCCACGGTGCTGCCGGCCCTGGAGGAGTCCAACCCGCGCCGGGGCAACGCGATCGTCGCGCTGATGGCGCTCGCCGGCGCCACCGCCCTCGACGCGGTCTGCGCCCGCAACCTGTCGCAGGCGCCACTCCGGCCCTCGCGCCGGATCCGCCGCGACTACCGGCGTCGCAGCGGCTTCCCGGAGCCGCCGGAGGCGATGCGCGGCCGGGCGAGCGACTTCGAGCCGCCGATGGACATCGTCGGACCGCAGGCGATGCGCGCCTGGACGTCGGCCTAACAGCCAGCCCTGATTGGCTTTTCCAAGCCTTCACCTCATCCTGAGGTGCCGCGAAGCGGCCTCGAAGGAGGGCTCCAGACGTCGCTGCGGCCTCTGGAAGCCTCCTTCGAGGCTCCTTGCCGAGACAAGGAGCACCTCAGGATGAGGGGGGTTGGTCGGACAAGCGGAGCTAGCCGGACGATCTGCTGATTCCGGTGATCGAACAGGCTCGGAGAAGCGAATTGCGCCAATGCCCTCAAGCCGCCAGGCGCTGGCGGTCCCGGTCGGCGCGGTAGCTGAGGATCAGATCCTCCGGGATCATCCCGGCGGCCACCGCCACGGCGATCGCGCGGGGCCGAGCGGGGCGCTTCGGCTCGACCACGATCTCTTGGACGCTCGCCGCCGCGGTCTCCGGCGCGGGCGCCGGGAGCTGCGCCGCCGTGGCCGCCCGGTCGGCCAGGAAGCGCGCCATGATCTCGTCGGCGAGGCCGGCGAGCACGGTTTCGGCCGTGTCCGGCACGATCGCCGCGGAGGCCTCAATCACGGCCGCGCCGATGCGCTCCTCCGGGCGGGGTGCCAGCGGCCACGCGGCGGCGGCGTCGGGAAGGACCGGTTCCGAGGACAGGATGAGGATCTCCGACGGCGCCTCCGCGACGAGGCGGCCCGCGGCCTCCGATGCCGTCAGCAGGGCGGGCGCCTCGGCCGCTTCCCACGCCTGGGCCTCGGCCTGCTCGTGCGCCAGGATGCGCGCCTCGTCCCGGGCCGCCTCGGCCTCGAAGCGGGCGAGCAGCGCCATCAGACCGCGGGCTTCCGCGAAGGGCATGCTCTCGCAGGCGGTCAGCGCCGCCTCGATCATCGAACGGGCGAGGCGCGGTCCGTCCATGCCGTTGCGGCCGCCATTGGCGTCGCGCCAGACGGACAGCGCCGCCTGGATCGCCGGCAGCAGCAGGGCGGGCAGGCCGGCGCGGCGGTGGAGGGCGGCGAAGCCGGCGCCGTGCGGCTCCAGGACCAGCCCGGCGACGCGGGCGCGGCTGAGGCCGCTCAGCTCGGCGAGGGCGATCTCCGCGAACGGGAGGCGCAGGGAGAGGATCGCCCGCAAAATCAGCCCGGCGGTGAGTTGTTCCTGCCCCCGCAGATGCGCGACGAGCCGGACGAGCTGCGCTTCCTCGGCCTCGTCGCTGAGGGCGAGGGCGGCGGCGTCGCGGGCCTCGCGGGCGGCGCGGGC
>NZ_BPRD01000149.1 GCF_022179745.1 Methylorubrum podarium | reverse complement strand
CGGCGCTGGAGGCGGTCGAACTCGAGGCCCGCATCCGCGCCGCCGGCGGCCTCGATGCCTGGATCGCCGAGGGCAGCCTCTCCCTCGGGGAGGCGCAGCGCCTCAACCTCGCCCGCGCGTGGCTGAGCCCGGCCCCCGTCATCCTGCTCGACGAGCCCGCGGAGCATCTCGGCGACGATCAGGCCGCGCGCATTCTCCGGCGCCTGCTCGCGCGCTGGCACGACCGTTTGGTCGTGCTGACGAGCCACCGCCCGGATCTCCGGCTTCCCGCGGGCCGGGTCTCGCTCGGGTTGGATTGAGGGCGTCGATCCGGGCGCGGCGACCGGCCTCGTCGAGGGCGATCGAAAGTCCGTGCCGTCCGCCCGGCGCGCGTCGGATCAGGAATCCGGGTTGTTCGCTTCACCGGGCAGGCGGCTGTTCTTGCTGCCCCAGCTCTTGCCGTCCCATGCGAATCGGTGCCGATCCGCCAGGGCGGCGTCCTGATCGGCCTTCCGGTCGTTGACGGCATCGAGAAGCAGGCTCGACGCCACGAAGCAGGCGCTGACGACGATCAAGTAGAGCAGCGCATAGAAGGCGGCAAATAGAACGCTCTCACCCGCCGCGACTTTTGCCGAGACGGCGACGACGAAGAACACGGAGTTGATGATCGCGATCAGGCGCCAGCTCGGATAGAACGCGAGCGCGAAGCCCATCGCGACGGAGATCACCAGAAGCACGAACCCGCTCATCGACCCTCTCCACCCACGCGAGGTTTCGTGCCTCCCAGCGTTCGCATCGATGCGATATTCACGGCAAGAAATCGCGCAATCGATCGAGTTTTTCGCTGCAATGCAGCAAAACTTTCTGATTTTAGCCTCTCTCTACGACGAGGCCGCAGGTTAATCCGAGAATTTATCAAGCATATGGCGCGTCCTGTCCAGCCGGTTTTGGGACACGTCCTGCGCCGCATTGTCCGCCCTCGCGGGCCGGCCGATCGGGTGGCGTCGGGCCGGCGTCTCCGGCTCCTTCGACGCGCCCGTCGACGAATCGGGTGTCGCTTCGCCAAGGATGCGCGCCCGATGCCCTGGCCGTTACGCCAGCCGCTGCTGAACCGGGAGGCCGAGATCCGGCTGCGCCGTGACGGCCCTGAGCCGTGCCACGTTTAGATCCGCGAGACGGTCGAGATCGAGGCGCAGCGCGGCCGATTGGATGAAGGCCTGCGCCAGATCGGCCGGCAGTTTGGTGCGGGTGACGCCGTCGCTGCAGCGACGCCGCGGCCAACCCCGCATCCGAATGAGGCCGCGCGCCTCGTCGGCCGAGCAGGCACAGAGCTGCCCAACCTCGGAATAGCTTGCCCAGATATCAGCCATCGTATGCTCCGGTCTTTCGTGAAGCCTATCGCGAAAGCTGAAATATCCCCTTAACGCTCTGCCGAGCGGCTCTGTACTGTCCGGAGGCTGTCGGTTCGCGGTGACCCGCCGGGAACCGGCGTCGGCGACGCCCGCCGCCGGCCGCTCCGGGCGGGACCGGCCTTCGAATCGGGGGGGGCGGATCGGAGGCGTCCTTGATCGGCCCCGAGATCGACCGTGCCGCTGCTTCAGAGTTTCCGTCGCCGAATACGGAGGAAACCTTTCAGGTCATCGATCGCGATCAAGTTCGGTGGAAACAATAGAATCGGAAACCCGGATGAAGAAGAGGCTGTCCGAACGGAGGACTAGGCCTCAACCACCGCAACGCCTTGGCCTGATCGTGCTTCACCATCGGCGCGATCCGGTTTCGACTTTCCAAGCGGCGCAGGCACAGGCTATTGAGTCGAAGGGAGCGGGCCGCGGACGGGAGGTTTCCGATGCAGAGCTCTGTCGAGAGCGCCGGTGTCGAGCCGATGTCGGACGGGCACGCCTGCGCGCACGACCGTTCGGAGGGCGGCTGCGCCGCGTGCAAGGTCCGCCTCGTCAGCGTCTGCGCCGCCCTGACGCGCGAGGAACTCGCCGATCTGGAGGCGCTGAGCCAGCCCGTCCATCTCGACCCGCGCCGGGCCCTGTTCCAGCAGGACGACCGCGCCGGCGCCGTCTACAACGTCACCGAGGGGGCCTTGCGCCTGTCGCGGCTCCTGCCGGACGGGCGCCGGCAGGTGATGGGCTTCGCCCTGGTCGGCGACTTCCTCGGACTGGCTCTCCCCGAGCGCTTCACCGTCACCGCCGAGGCGCTGGTGCCGACGGCGCTCTGCCGGTTCGAGCGGCGCGGCTTCGCCGCCCTCGTCGCGCGGACGCCGCACCTTCTCCAGCGCCTCTACGAGCGGGCCGGCCATGAACTGACGCTGGCACAGGATCACATGATGCTGCTCGGCCGCCGCACCGCCGAGGAGAAGGTGGCGAGCTTCCTCCTCGGCCTGCGCGCGCGCTACGGCCGCATCGGGCACGAGTCCGTCACCGTCGAACTGCCGATGGGCCGGCAGGACATCGCCGACCATCTCGGCCTCACCATCGAGACGGTGAGCCGGATGCTGACCCGGCTCGACCGGGAGAAGGCGATCCTGATCGTGCCCGGCGGGGTGCGCCTGCTGGACATTCCCCGGCTCGAACAGCTCGCGGCGAACTGAGGCGCCTCACCGTTCGAGGCTCCGGAGATAGGCGATCAGGGCCTGGGCCTCGTCGGGATCGAGCCGGAATTCCGGCATCGCCGGGTGGCCCGTGGTGATGCCCTCGGCCAGCGCCTCGGCCAGGTCCGTGACGGGATAGCGGCGGTGCAGGTCGCGGAAGGGCGGCGCCTCCGCCAGGGGGCTCGCGCCGACGCGCCCGATCGCGTGGCAGCCGGCGCAGTTCGTCCGCGCGATGGTCTCGCCGCGCCGGGCGCGGGCATCGAGGGCCGCGGCCGCGACCGGCAGGAGGGGCAGCAGCAGGGCGGTGATCCGGAGGAGGCTCGCAACGCGCATCAGTGGCACATCAGGCAGGGGAGGGGGCTGCGGTGCAGCATCTCGCGGGTGACGCCGCCGAACAGCCACTCGCGCAGGCGCGTGCGACCGTAGGCGCCCATCACGATCAGGTCGGCCTCCTGTTTCAGGGCGAAGCGCAGGAGCTCGTCGCCGTCGCTCACGGCGGTGCGCAGCAGGTGCGTCGTCACCGACGCGCCGTGACGGGCGAGGTGGCCGGCGACCTCCTCCGCACCCTCGTTGCGGGCGCCCTCGCCGGTGCTGACGACGAAGACCTGATCCGCCTCCCGGATGAAGGGGAGCGCGGCCGAGACCGCCCGGCGCGCTTCCGGGCCGTCCTTCCAGGCCACGACGATCCGGGTACCGCGGAGGCGCCCGGTGCGCGGGGGCACCACGAGGACCGGGCGGGCGGCCTCCATCAGCACGGGGCCGGGCGAAACGCCGAGGGTGCCGGGCGGGGCGTCGTCGGGACCGCGGCGTCCCACCACGAGGAGGTCGGCCGCCCGCGCCCGCGCGACGAGATCGGTGGTCGGGCTGGCCAGAGCCGCGTGCCAGTCGCGGCGCAGCGGGGCGTCGGCGGCGCGGTCGAACACGGCCCGCGCCTGTTCGAGCCGCGCGCGCGCCGTCTCCTCGTAGCGCGGCTCCTCGTCGTCGATCTCGCCGATGTCGCGCACGTAGTCCGGTGCCGGCACCTTGCAGGCAGCTGCCCCGGTGAGGGTCGCCTCGAAGCGCCGGGCGAGGCCGGCCGCGAGCCGGATGCGGTCGGGGGCGGTCCCGTCGAGATCGACCGAGACCAGGATGTTCGCGTACGCCATTCTCGCCTCCCGGGGCCTCCCCCCTCCGCTCGACGGCACCATCCTCGGTGCCGCCCGGAACGGGTGCCTTGATCCAGCGCAAGGCGGCGGAAGGGCGCGCAGCGGTCCCGCTCGCGCGTCGCCGGCACGGGTGTCGTGCGATCAGAACGCGACCATGCGGGTCTTCGCCCGCTCCCCTGCCGTGACGGAGCGGGCCGTCACAGTCGATGGCGGAGCGGCGGCAGTCGTTCGGTGCGCGGGTGCGCCGCGAAGTCGGACATGACGGCGTCGATTCGAGTGCATCGCCGGCCGCCGAGATGCTTTGCTGTATATCGATCAATCAAAAGTTGATCGGGGCGCCGCGATTTCAAATCTGCGCGCGCGCGATGTCGGGATCAGCGATTCGGTTGCGGTCGTTTCGTTAAAAAATTGCTTCACCCAAGCGACCGGCATAGCCGTGAGCGTTTAACGTTTGATGCATTCGGTAATCACTGGTTGATCAGGGCATCACGCAGGGCAACTCCTGCGAGACATAAAGCATTCGATGTGCCGGCAAAGCGTACTTTCGAATGAAAATCGGGCTGAGATTGCATAAAATTTGGCCGAGGGTGGGGTTTACAATCAACCCCGAATGGTTAGAAAAAAGTTAAACGCCAGCATGACCCGATAAAAAAATCCAACACGTGAAATCGTGGATTAAAACCAGAATATTACTGTCTAAGATCCTTCATGCATTAATATTCCTATCGGTCGATTTCGCTGCGATCAAAAAAGACAACTAAAAACCTCAAAAACAATTCATGGGTAGGAAACGACCATTCGAGTCGGGCATTCCGTTCGCCAGCGTCGAGGGGAGTAACTTTTGGCATGTCTAAAATCACCCTCAACTTGCCAAGACTCGCGTTAGAAAAGCCTGATTCGACAGTATCCGCGAAAAACATCCAGCCGATCGAGAAGATCCTTCTGGCGTATGGCGCGTACGAGGCGGTGGCTAGCCTGGCTATCGGCGCCTCCGTCAACTTCGCCTACGCCTACATCATGCTCGGCTGGGCGCAGAACGGGGGCGAGCTGCTGGCCGCGGCCTGGATCGCGTCGGCGACCATCGTCGTCTGGAGCGTCGCCCGCGGTCACTACCAGCAGATCGCGACCCGCTCGACGGCGGCCGTGACGTGGTCCGGCCTGACGGCCTGCCTGCGGGCCTTCGCCGTCCTGATCACGGTGATCTTCGTCGCCAAGCTGTCGGACGACGTCTCCCGCGGCGCCCTCATCTGCCAGTTCCTGGCGGTGACCGCCCTGACGATGCTCTCCCGCACCGTCTTCTGCCTGCGTCTGCGCCGCTGGATCGCCGAGGGGCGGGTCATCACCGGCCGGATGCTGATCGTCGGCGACAGCGCTCGGGTCGTGTCGATGATCACCGAGCACAAGTTCTGCGACAAGCTGCGCGCCGACGGCAAGAAGATCGTCAGGATCCTGGCGTGGAACTTCGTCGATGACCGGGAGTCCGAGAAGCATCTGATCGACGACGTTCTCGGGGCCTGCCGCGAGAACAGCATCGACACCGTCGTGGTGGTGCCGACCGCCCGGCAGAGCGACCTCACCGAGCGGGTCACGGCGGCCCTGTCGGAGACGCCGGCGACGGTGCACCTGCTTCCGTTCACCGTCCTCGGCGGTCCGGCGCCGGGCTCGGCCCAGATCGGCGGCCAGGCATCGATCGCCGTCGCGAACGCGCCGTTGAACGCCCTCGGCAAGGTCATGAAGCGCGTGGTCGATGTCGCCATCGCCTCGGCGATGCTGCTCGCCCTGCTCCCGCTGATGCTGTCGGTCGCGGCGGCGATCAAGCTCGACTCCCGCGGGCCGGTCTTCTTCCGGCAGAACCGGCACGGCTACGGCAACCGGCACATCCGCGTGTTCAAGTTCCGCTCCATGCGGGTGATGGAGGACGGCGCCGCGTTCCGTCAGGCCACGCGCAACGATGCCCGGATCACCCGGGTCGGGCGCTTCATCCGGCGGACCAACCTCGACGAGCTGCCCCAGCTCCTGAACGTGCTGATCGGCGACATGTCGCTCGTCGGGCCGCGGCCCCACCCGATCGCCCTGAACGACACGTTCGCCGCCCGCATCCGGCTGTTCCACCGCCGCCACAACATCATGCCCGGCATCACGGGATGGGCGCAGGTCAACGGCTTCCGCGGCGAGACCGACACGGACGACAAGATGCGCAAGAGGGTCGAGCACGACCTCTGGTACATCGACAACTGGTCGATCGGCCTGGATCTGCGCATCCTGATCCTGACCCTGTTCTCCTCCGTCGCCTACCGAAACGCCGGCTGATCGGGAGAGCATCATGTCTCAGACAACGCTCGACCGGGCGGCCAGCAAGCCGCCCGAACTCCGGATGCTGGGCTATCGCTTCCATCCGCTGCGCAAGGCCGAGTTGCTCGACTTCCTGTTCGCCGATCGCACGTCCGGCCAACAGGTCGTGCTGGCGGGTGCGAACCTGCACGGCCTCTACATGTACGAACGCGTGCCCGAGTACCGGGCCCTGCTGTCGCGGCCCGAGGTCAAGGTCATCGTCGACGGCATGCCGGTGATCTGGCTGCTGCGCCTGTTCGGCAAGCCCGTGGTGCCGCAGCAGCGCACCACCTGGGCGGACTGGTTCGAGGATGCCCTGGAGCGCGCCGGCCGCGAGGGCCGCCGGGTCTTCGTCCTCGGCCACACCCAGGCCGTCCTCGACACCGGCCTGGAGGAGGCGAGGCGGCGCTGGCCGGACCTCGCGATCGAGGGTCGGAACGGCTTCTTCGATCTCGACGACCCCGAAGCCTGCCGCGCGGTGCTCGACGACATCCGGACGAGCCGGCCGGATCTTCTCGTCGTCGGGATGAGCATGCCGCGGCAGGAGATCTTCGTCGAACGCTACCTCGCCGAGATCGATGTGCCCGTCGTCGGCCTGGGCGGCGCCGCCTTCGCCTACTTCGCCGGCGATCAGGTCACGCCGCCGCGCTGGCTCGGCTGGCTCGGGTTCGAGTGGGCCTACCGCCTGTTCAAGGACCCCCGTCGCCTGGCGGCGCGCTACCTCGTGGAGCCGTTCGGCCTCGCCTGGGTGCTCGGCGGGCGCCTGCTCCGCGAGCGGCGGCGGAAGGGCGGACGGCGGCCCCCGGTGGAGGCCGTCAGCCGGACGGGCGGTTCCTACCGCTCCGACTAGCGCGCTTTCCGACGACGTGGCGGCCGGTTCGGCGAGGAAAGCGCGGCAAGGCAAGGATCTGAAGACGCCGGTCTGATCGGCGAGCATCGTGTCGGACGGACAGCGTGCAGGGGGCGTAGCGTGAAAATCGATCACCGGGACTTCTCGAATTCGTGGGCGATCGATCCGATGTCGTCGCCGACGGAGATCCTGCTGCAGGCCAAGGCGGCGGTGATGCGCCACCGCGTGCTGATCGCGGGCACCACCGCGGTCTTCCTCGCCCTCGCCGTCGTCTACCTCCTGCTGACGCCGAAGCAGTATCTCGCCACCGCGGAGATGGTCATCGATCCGCGCAAATCGACCGAGTACCAGCAGCAGGGGAGCGGCGGGCTGGTGACGCCGGTCGACAGCGCCGTCGTCGAGAGCCAGGGCGAGATCCTGAAGTCCGAGAACGTCGCCAAGGCGGTGATCAAGACGTTCGACCTCGTGAACGATCCGGCCTTCAACGAGCCGAGCGGCCCGATCGGTCTCATCAAGAGCGCGCTCCAGCTGGTCCTGCCCGCCTCGGTGCCGACGGATTACGAGCGCGAGCGCCGGACGATCGAGGCGTTCCAGGACCGCCTCTACGTCAAGCGCGTCGGCGTCACCTACGTGTTCGAGATCAGCTTCCTCTCGCCCGATCCGGAGCAGGCGGCCAAGATCGCCAACGCCGTGGCGGAAGCCTACGTCTCCGACGACCTCGAAGCGAAGTACAGCGCGCGCCGCCGCGCCGCCGCCTGGATGCAGGACCGCATCAAGGAACTCGGCAAGCAGGCGACCGAGGCGGAGCAGGCCGTCGTCGCCTTCAAGAGCAAGCACAACATCGTCAACACCGGCGGCCGCCTGCTGGACGAGCAGCAGATCGCCGAGATCACCTCGCAGCTCTCGCTGGCGCGGGCGGCGACCAACGAGGCGAAGGCCAAGCTCGACCGGATCGGGCAGGTGACCTCTGGGAGCAAGCTCGACCTCTCGGTCGCGGACGCGCTCCACAACGAGGTCATCGTCAAGCTGCGCGACACCTATCTCGACATGACCAAGCGCGAGGCGGATCTCACCTCGCGCCTGGGCCGCGACCACGAGGCGCCGCGCCGCCTGCGCGCCGACATGCAGAACGTGCGCGCCTCGATCTTCGACGAGCTGAAGCGGATCGGCGAGGGCTACCGCAGCGACTACCAGATCGCACAGGCCCGCGCGGAAGGGCTGACCAACGACCTCGCCCGCACCGTCGAGCGCAGCAACGAGACCAACAGCGCGCAGGTCCACGCGCGGGAGCTGGAGAGCAACGCCCAGAGCCTGCGGGCGGTCTACGACAGCTTCCTCCAGCGCTACGCCGAGTCGGTCCAGCAGCAATCCTTCCCCCTGACCGAGACGCGGGTCGTGACCAGCGCGTCGCCGCCCCTGAAGAAGAGCCAGCCGAAATCCCTGCTGACGCTGCTGGGCGCCCTGATCGCGGGCTCCTGCCTCGGCTTCGGCATCGGCTGGATGCGCGACATCACGGACAGCAGCCTGCGCACCGGCGCACAGGCCGAGGAGGCGGCGGACGTCCTGCACCTCGCCAGCATCCCCAAGGTCGCCGGCCGTCCCAACCCGCAGGAGATGCTGGCGGAGGTCGTCAACCGGCCCCTGTCGGGCTTCGCCGAATCGATCCGCGAGCTGCGCATGATCGTGGAGGCACGGCGCACCGAGCAGAACCTGAAGACGATCGGCTTCACCTCGGCGGTTCCGGGCGAGGGAAAATCGACCATCGCCGCCAACCTCGCCCGGCTGATGGCGCGGGCCCGCGGCCGCGTCCTCCTCATCGACGGCGACCTGCGCAACCCGTCCCTGTCGCGCGCCCTGGTGCCGGGAGCGACCCGCGGGCTCCTCGAAGTCCTGCTCGGCGAGGCCGATCCCGACGAGGTCACCCAGACCGACGCCGCGACGGGGCTGCGCATCATGCCGGCGCCCAACGGGCGCGACCGGTCCGACATCAGCGACCTGCTCTCCTCCATGACCATGGCCGGGCTGATGGAGAGCCTGAAGTCGCGCTACGACGTGATCGTGATCGACCTGCCGCCCGTCCTCTCCGTCATCGACGCGAAGGCCGCCGCCGGGCTGTTCGACGGCTGCATCTTCGTGGCGCAGTGGGGGGCGACGCCCTCCGAGGCGGTCACGGAGGCCGTGCAGGGGGCCGGCCGTCTGCGCGAGCGCTTGATCGGCATCGTGCTCAACATGGTCGATGTCCGCTCCATGGGCCGGCACCGGGGCCAGGGCTACGGCCAGTACCGGCGGGCCCACGCCCTGCAGCGCGTCGCGTAACCGGAGGGCGGACCCGGCCATGGACGCGTCCTCGCTCGATCGGGCACCGAGCCCCGCCCCCGGCGGCCTCGCCGGACCGGCCCCGCAATCGGCTGTCCCCGCGGTCGCCCCCGCGGCCGTCCCCGCGGTGGTCGTCGCGGTGCCGACCTATCGCCGCCGCGCGGGCCTGACCCGGCTCCTCGAGCGTCTGGCGGGCATCCGCCACCCGATCGCGATCATCGTCGCCGACAACGACACCCGGGAGGACGGCGCCGCGGACGGGCTCGCCGTCGTCGCCGGGCTGCAGCGGACCGGCTACCCGCACCCGATCGAGGCGATCGCCGTGACGGAGCGCGGCATCGCCCAGGTGCGCAACGCCCTGGTCGCCCGCGCGATCGCAAGGCCGGAGACCCGCTTCATCGCCATGATCGACGACGACGAGTGGCCCGAGCCGAACTGGATCGAGGCCCTCCTCGCGGTCCAGGCCCGGTGCGGGGCCCACGTCGTCGGCGGGCCGGTGCGGCGCGCCTTCGAAGTCCCCGTGGCGGATTACCTGGCGGACGCCAACAACTACGCTCCGGGCACGCGCCGGAGCGGCCCCACGGACCTCGTCGACGCGACGAGCAACGTCCTGCTCGATGCCGAGCTCTTCCGCGGGATGGCGCCGCCCTGGTTCGACCCGTCCTTCGCCCTGACCGGAGGCGAGGACAAGGATCTGATGATCGGGCTGAAGCTCGACGGCAAGCGCTTCGCCTGGGCCGACGAGGCCTGCGTCAACGAGGAGATGCCGGCGAGCCGGTGCAGCCAGACCTGGGCGATCCAGCGCGCCTTCAGCACCGGCAATTCCGACATGCTGGTCAACATCAAGCGCCGCCCGCCCGGCTTCACCGTCCTGCGCGAGAGCGTCAAGATCGTCGGGGCACTGGCCGTCGCGCTCCTGAACCTCGCGCTGTTCTGGAACCAGGCCCGCCTGTTCGAGGGCCAGCGGCTCGCCGCCCGCGTCGGCGGCAAGATCGCGGCGCTGCTCGGCCATCGCCACCTCGAATACAAGACGATCCATGGCCGCTAGCATGCCGCGCGCGCCGTCCCATCCCGGTCCGGACCGTTCCGGTCCGACCTCCGCCGTCAGCGTGATCATCGCCGTGCGGAACGGCCTGCCCTTCGTCACCGAGGCCGTCGCGAGCGCCCTCGCCCAGGTCGGGCCGGACGGCGCGGCCGTGCTCGACGCGGTGATCGTCGTCGATGACGGATCGACCGACGGCACCCTGGACGAACTCGCGCGCATCGAGGATCCGCGCCTGACGCTGATGCGCAATCCCGGCCGCGGCGTCTCGGCGGCGCGCAATGCCGGCATCGCCGCGAGCCGCTCGCCCTGGCTGCTCTTCCTCGACGCGGACGATCGCCTGGTCCCGGACGCGCTGTCCGCCCTCCTCGCCGAGGCCCGGCCCGGACTCGTCGCCGTCTACGGCGACTACGAGCGCATCGACCGCGACGGGCACGCCTTCGGCCGCCGCCGCTTCCTGCATCGCCATCGCGCCAAGCCGAGCGGCGACGTCCTGACCGCGCTGCTCGCCGGCAACTTCCTGATCAACGGCGGCGTCGTGATCTGCGCCCGCGACGCCTGCCAGCGCGCGAACGGGTTCGATCCGGCGCTGGCGCTCTGCGAGGACTGGCACTTCTGGTGCCGCCTCGCGGCCCTGGGGCCGTTCGCGCATGTGCGTCGGCGCGTCATGGATTACCGCGTCCATCAGACGAGCGTCATGATGCACAAGCAGCGTCGTTTCTCGGATTTCGAGCCGGCCTTCGAGACGATCTTCGCCGATCCTCTCATCACCGGCCGTATTCCCGGAGCAGCGCTCCAGGATCTTCGCCGCCGCGGCCAGGTCAGCCTGCTGACCTACTGCGCACAACAGGCCGTCAGGAGCCGCGCAATGGATGAGGCATGCACGCTGACGCTGGCGGCCATCGGCCGTCGTCCGGGCCGGGCCCCCTGGGTCATGGCCCGCGTCGCCGGCGCCATGGCCGGATTGTAGCGCTCCGATGATCCCGCAGCCCCGCCCCCTTGCCCGCACGCACCCGGACGCCGTGATCGAGCCGCGGCCCGCTTCCGGAAGAGGACGCCGCAACGCCGCGATGGTCGAACACAGGGACGCGAACCGCTTGCCGATGTCCAAGATCGTTCAGGTCGCATCCGTCAGCCTGGACGAAGGCGCCCCGCTCCTGCGCGAGCCGTCGCGTCCGGCCGCCTACCGCGACGAGACCTTCGAGGCACGGTTCGACCGTCACACGCTCGTCTACGACGCGATCCGTTCGCCGGAGACGGGGCAGGTCCGCATCGTCGCGCCCGCGCTCCTCAACCTTCTCCCCGAGATCCAGAGCGGACACTTCCGTCAGGCCGGCGCCGAGGACGACATCCCCTTCTCGGTGCGCTCGCTCGACCGTCAGACGCAGATCCTTCTCGAAGGCCCGGCGAACAGCCGGCATCTGACGCTCGATTGCAGCCTGGGCCGCTTCCCGATCAAGCCCAACGACGAGCAGTTCGACCTGTTTCGCGATCAGCGCGTCGTGTTCACGCTCTCGAAGAACAACCGCCTCGAATGGATCGCGGATTGGGTCCGCTTCTACAGGGACGTGCACGGCGCCACCGCGGTCCTGATCTTCGACAACGCATCGACCGCCTACACCGCGCAGCAGCTCCTGGAGACGATCGCGGCGATCGAGGGGATCAAGGTGGCCGTGGTCGTCGAGTGGCCGTTCCGGCACGGGCCGCCCGGGATCGGAAGCTATCAGTACTGGGATTCCAACTTCTCCCAGCTCGGCGCCTTCGAGGTCGCGCGGTGGCGTTTCCTCGGAAAGGCCCGCAGCGTGCTGAACTGCGACATCGACGAACTCGTGGTCTCGCGGAGCGGCGCCTCGATCTTCGCGGCGGTCGAGCGCAGCCTGACGGGCGTCGTCTCGTTCTTCGGCGACTGGGTCGTCGGCCTCGACGACATCACGCCGACCCCGGACGGCACCGCGCCCATACGCTTCCGCGACTTCACGCATGTCGTGACGCCGAAGCGCGGCTTCCGGCACGGCATCATCCCCTACTCGCCGACGCGGTGCCGGCCGAAATGGGCACTGGTGCCGTCGCGCTGCCCGGCGGGCGCCCAGTGGCACATCCACACCATCGCGAAGTGGTTGCCGGCCCGCGTCGTCGGGCGCCGGTTCCAGTTCCGGCACTTCCGCGAGATCAACTTCAACTGGAAGTACGATCGGCTCGGCCGTGAACGCTTCGATCCCGAGCGCTTCCACGTCGATCCGCTCATGCAGGCCGCGTTTGCCCGGGTGAAATGGGCAGATCGAAGCGGCGAGCGGAGCTGAATCCGGTGGCGAGCCCTGAGAACGGCGGATGGGATCGACAATGAAGCCAATCTTGGTCACGGGAGCCGCGGGCTTCATCGGGTATCACGTCGCGAGGCGCTATCTCGATGAGGGTCTCGAGGTCGTGGGATTGGACAATCTCAACGACTACTACGATCCGGCGCTGAAGCAGGCCCGTCTCGACAGGCTCGCCGACTACGGCAACTTCACCTTCGTGAAGGCGGATCTCGCCGATCGCGAAGCGACGTCGCGGCTGTTTGAGACCCGAAGATTCCCGCTCGTCGTTCATCTCGCTGCGCAGGCCGGCGTGCGGTACTCGCTGCAGAACCCCCACGCCTACACGCGCAGCAATGTCGACGGCTTCCTGAACATCCTGGAGGGCTGCCGGCACGCCGGTTGCGAGCACCTGCTCTACGCATCGTCCAGTTCGGTCTACGGTGCGCTCGCGAAGATCCCTTTCACGGTGCACGACAACGTCGACCATCCCGTCAGCCTCTACGCGGCGACGAAGAAATCGAACGAGCTGTTCGCTCACACCTACAGTCATGTCTACGGGCTGCGCACCACCGGCCTGCGCTTCTTCACCGTCTACGGCCCATGGTATCGGCCGGACATGGCTTTGTTCTTGTTCACGCGCGCCATCCTCGCCGGCGAGCCGATCAAGGTCTTCAACAACGGCGAGATGCAGCGCGATTTCACCTATATCGACGACATCGTCGAGGGCGTGAAGCGGATCGGTGCGCATCTGCCGCAGCCGAACCCGCTCTGGGATCCCCGGCAGCCGGATCCCGGGACGAGCCGCGCCCCGTACCGGCTGTACAACATCGGCAACAATCAGCCGGTGCAACTGATGCGCCTCATCGAAGTGCTGGAAGATTGTCTCGGCAAGAAGGCGGTCAAGGAGATGCTGCCGATGCAGCCCGGCGACGTTCCAATGACCTATGCCGATGTCGATGACCTTGCACAGGCCGTCGATTTCCGGCCGCACACGCCGATCGAGGAAGGCGTGGAAAAGTTCGTGCGCTGGTACCGGGCTTTCTACCGAATGTGAACGCAGGTCATATTTAAAATTTCGGATTTTGTTAAAGGATACTGTAAGGTCGTGGCCGAAATTGTTCGGTCTGGTCTGATGAAGATGCCGCGGAAGGCTCGGAGGTCTCGATGAAGATTGCGATGATTGGCTCGGGCTATGTCGGCCTGGTGTCGGGTGCCTGCCTTGCCGATTTCGGCCACGAGGTCGTCTGCATCGACAAGGATCCCGAAAAGATCGCCGCCCTCAACGAGGGCCGCATGCCGATCTACGAGCCCGGCCTCGATACCCTCGTCGCCGAAAACGTCCGCCAGAAGCGGCTCGGCTTCTCCACCGACCTCAAGCCCGCCGTCGCACAGGCCCAGGCCGTGTTCATCGCCGTCGGCACGCCGTCCCGCCGCGGCGACGGCTTCGCCGACCTCTCCTACGTCTACGCCGCGGCCAGAGAGATCGCCGAGGCGCTC
>NZ_BPRD01000148.1 GCF_022179745.1 Methylorubrum podarium | reverse complement strand
GCCTCGCAAGGACGAAGGAGAGACCGAAGCGGTCAAGCGGATGGTGTGTCAAACCTCGTGACGGCCGGACGCGGCGCTCTATGACCAAAAACCCTTTCATCCGGCGCCTGAACTTAAGACTCCATCAAACACCGCGCATTGCCGTTGTGGCGAATCATGATTATTGGGCCGCAATCCGATCTGGTTTCGGCTAGAAGAGGCGATATCGGTAGTTCCGCGAAGGCCCCCGGACGAGGCGGCACGCGGGCGGGGGCTCGAATACGGTGGCGCGGTTTCTTCGTCTTGCTCGGATGCAGACAATCCCGATGGGACGTCCGCGGCGGCTCGTCGGCGCGACGGCGCTGATCCTGAGCCTCACCCTCTCCTCGACCGCGGTGCTCGCCTACGCCGACCTGCTGCCGCACGACCTCGACATCGATCTCGGCCTGTTCGAGAGCGCGGAGCCCGCCGGCCTTCCGCACGTCGCCCAGAAGATCGCCCTGGGCGGGCCGCTGACCATCGTCGCCTTCGGCTCCTCCTCGACGGAGGGCGTCGGCGCCAGCAACCCCGCCGCCGCCTATCCCGCCCGCCTCGAAGCGGGGCTGCGGCGCGCCCTGCCGCATCTCGGCGGCCGGATCACCGTGACGAACCGCGGCGTCGGCGGCGAGGCCGTGGACGAGATGCTGGCCCGGCTCGACCGGGACGTGATCGCGCCCCGGCCCGATCTCGTGATCTGGCAGACCGGCAGCAACGATGCGCTGCGCGGCATCTCCCTCGACCATTTCCGCGAGGCGAGCGCGGCGGCGCTGGAGCGCATCCGCGCGGCGGGCATCGACGTGGTGCTGATGGAGCCGCAATGGTGCCCGGCGCTGGATGCCACGCCCGGCGCCGACCGGTTCCGCGACGCGGTACGCGCGCTGGGCCACGACCTCGACATCCCGGTGATCCGCCGCTCCGACCTGATGCGCGACTGGATCGGCCAGGGCCGCCTGACCCGCACCGAGCTGTTCGCGAGCGACGGCCTGCACATGGCGGATGGCGGCTACGCCCTGCTCGCCGAGGCCGCGCAGGACACGGTGCTCGACGGTGCCGAGGCCGCACCGGTCGCCGTCGCCGAGGCGGGGACGGATTGACGCGATTCGTCGGGGCGGCCCGCTTCGCCCGCTGTCTCGCAGCCGGTCTTCTGCTCGCGGGCACGCCCGCCGGGGCGGTCGATCTGCGCCTGTTGCCCGAGAATCCGCGCTACGCCCGCAACAAGACCTGCGCGGACGTCACCGTGATGGCGCCGGCCCGCCGGCCCGGCACGCACCCGCTCGACGACCGGATCAGCCCCAACCCGGCCCTGTCGCCGATGAGCCAGGGCGACAGCGCGATCTGCTTCGCCTACGCCACCGCCGACATGATCTCGCAGCGCGTCGGCGTCACCGTCTCGGCGCTGGATGTGGCCACCCGCTACTACTTCGCTGACCCGGCCGGCCTGACGCGCAGCCGCGACCGCGCCTTGCGGCGCTACCTGAGCCGGCATCCCGACCTCGCGGAGGAGATCGCCGAGAGCCGCAACGACACCGAGGCGAGCCGCGAGCGCAACCCGCAGCGAAAGCCCTATTTCGACAAGCTGGAGGACGGGCAGGAGGAGGCGGCGACGCTCCTCTACAATCTCGGCGGCCTTTGCACCGACCGGGACCTGCCCTCCTTCGACGGCTACGGCCAGCACGCCCGCACCTTCGGCGCCCTGCGCTGGCGCAGCCGCGTCGCCGCCCCCAAGATCTCGTGGCGCAGCCTCGGCGGGACGGTGCCGCGGCTGCGCGACCCGGCAACCGATGCCTTCAACGCCGGCTGGATCGCCCATGTCGAGCGGCGCTGCCGGCGGAAGCCCCTGCCGGTGCCGCTGGTCCCGGTCTCGGATTCGATCGCCGACAACCAGCTCGACTTCATGGACAAGGCGGCGCGCCGGGAGCCCGGCCTCGCGGCCGGCAGCGACCGGCTGATGGCGATGATCGACTACGCCCTCGACCGGGGCCGGCTGCCGGTGATCGGCTATTCCTGGTACGTGCTGGAGGAGCGCCTGCCGAAGGACCCGGACATCGCCGCCGACCATTCGAGCCCGATCATCGCCCGGCGCAGGGCGGGCGGGCGCTGCCAGTACCACCTGCAGGACAATACCGGCGAGTACTGCGCCCGGATGCGGCCCGGCATCCGCGAACGCTGCGACCTCGGCCGGGTCTGGCTCGACGAGGACGAGTTGCGCGCCTCGCTCTACAGCGTGATCTATCTGCGGTAGACCGCGAGAGACGGGAGGATACGGGCCATGACGATCGAGATCGGTTTCCTCCTCTTCCCCCGGGTGCAGCAGCTCGATCTCACCGGTCCCTACGAGGTGCTGGCCATGGTGCCCGGCGCCCGCGTCCACCTCGTCGCGAGAACGCTGGATCCGGTCGCGAGCGCCACCGGCCTCGTGCTGACGCCGACCGTCACCTTCGCCGAATGCCCGGTCCTCGACGTGCTCTGCGTGCCCGGCGGTTCGGGCGTGAACCCGCTGATGGAGGATGCCGAGACCCTCGACTTCCTGCGCCGTCGGGCGGAGGGCGCGCGCTATCTCACCTCGGTCTGCACCGGCGCCCTGGTTCTCGGCGCGGCGGGGCTCCTGCGGGGCCGGCGCGCCACCACGCATTGGGCGGCCCACGACCTCCTCGCCGCCTTCGGCGCGATCCCGACGCAGGGGCGCGTGGTGCGTGACGGCAACCTGATCACCGGCGGCGGCGTGACCGCGGGCATCGATTTCGGCCTGACGCTCGCCGCGGAACTGACCGACGAGGCGACCGCGAAGGCGATCCAGCTCCATCAGGAATACGCCCCGGCCCCGCCCTTCGACGCCGGACGTCCCGAGACCGCCGCGCCCGAGATCCTCGCCGCCGCTCGCGAGCGGCTGGCGGCGACGCGCCGGGAGCGGGAGGCGATCGTGGCGAGGGTGACGGGGATGCCGGGCTGAGGCCTAGAAGCCGTCCGCCTCCTGCGCCTCACCGAGAAGGCCGCCCATCACGTCGAGGCAGCTCTGCAGGATGTAGGCGGCGGCGAGCTTGTCCACGAGTTCGCCGCGGCGCGCGCGGGAGGCGTCGGCCTCCAGCAGGGTGCGGGTGACGGCGGCGGTGGAGAGGCGCTCGTCGAAGAACAGGACCGGCAGCGGCAGCAGCGGCTTGAGGTTGCGGGCAAAGCTCCGGCTCGACTGCGCCCGGGGCCCTTCCGTGCCGTCCATGTTGAGCGGCAGGCCGATCACGAGGCCGCCGACGGCGTGGGTCGCGCAGAGCGAAACGATCCGCTGCGCGTCCGGCGTGAACTTCACCCGGCGGATCGTCTCCAGCGGCGAGGCGATCTGCCGGCCGACATCGGACAGGGCGAGCCCGATGGTCTTGGTGCCGAGATCGAGCCCGATCAGGCGCGGGGCGCCGGCCGAGGCCTCGGCGAAGGCTGCGATCTCCTCCCGGTTCACGAAGCCGCCGCTCCGAGCTGCTGCAGGGCCGCCGCGTCGTCGCCCTCGAAGGTCGCGGGCAGCGGACCTTCTCCCTCGCCGAGGATGTGCAGCACCTCGAGGCCCTGAAGCCCGCGCAGGAGGGTGGCGAGGTCGGCACCGCCGAAATGCACCGTCTCCAGATCGGCGCACAGCACCCAGATGTCGTATTCGGGAAAACCCGGCGTCACGTCGAAGAACAGGAAGTCGCCGCGCTCGGTCTGCCCGAAGAAGCAGGCCCGCTCCATCAGCTCGGCGTCGGCGTCCCCCTCGATGGTGAAGCGGTGCGGTTCGTCGCTGTCCCCGTCGCGCAGTCCGTCGAGGGCGAGCGCCACGCCGTGCGAAATCAGGTGCGCGCGCGAAGCCAGATCGGCCGCCTCCACCGGAACCGGGGTGAAGATGCGCAGATGCCCGCCGATCCGCCCGGCGCCGCATTCCTGCGCGAAGCTGCGGTAGCTCTGGGGGAGGGGGAAGCCGAGCTGCGCCTCGGCGCGGGCGAGATCCGCCTCGCTCGAGACGAGACCCGGACGGAAGCTCCGGAAGACGCTGTCCCACATGCCCCGGCCTCCCGCGCACCCGACGAGCGACGGGCTTACGCCCGGCCGCGCGGACTTGTCCACCGCGCAGATTAACCAAGCCGGGCGGTTCTCGGTGTCGGGATGGAGCGGGCGATGGAAAGCGGTGTTAAGGCTTCGTTAACCACCCCGGAGCCGCCCGTCCCCCATGCTGCCGCCTGCCGCCCGCTTCGGATCAGGCCGCCTCTCGCGGCGGCACACGCTGATGCTGATGCTCGCTCTCGAGATCCTCGTCGTCGGGGCCTACAACGCCGAACGCTACCGCCGCCCCGGCATCAGCGTGGACGTGCCGGCGACGCGGGGCCACGTCATCGTCTGAGCTGCCCTCTCGCGTCGGCCCGGCCGTGAGCGTTGCCCCGTCGCGAAGGCGGGTGCTATAGCCCGGCCGATCCTGACGCGGACCGTTTCCCGCGGCTGAGGCATTTGGTTTCGCATCGTCTTTTTCCGAGAGCCGGCAACGCCCTTTCGGAACGATGCTCGGGCAGGCGAGGCGACACGGGCGGCATGTCGGTCGACGAGACAACGGTACGGCGCATCGCGCATCTGGCCCGCATCGCGGTCACCGACGAGGAGGTCGGCCCGCTGCAGGGCGAACTCAACGCGATCCTCGCCCTCGTTCACCACGTCCGCGCGCTTCTTCATGCGCATCGAGGTGACGGAGGTCATCGGCTCGACGCCCTCGACATCGACGGCGCCGAGCTGCTCCACGAAGGCGAGGAT
>NZ_BPRD01000147.1 GCF_022179745.1 Methylorubrum podarium | reverse complement strand
GCTCGAACTGCTGGCCGAGCTGCTGGTCGTGCCGTCGCCCGATCGCGTCGTCACCGACGGGCCTCCGGTGGTGGAACTCTTCACCCCGTCGGGACCGGCGGTGACCGAACTCGACAGCGTGCCGGAGTTTTTCGCCGGGTCCTTGGCCCCGTCCTTGGCATCGTCGGAGTGGACGACCCTGCACGGCTTGCCGTTGGGGCCGGTCGTGACGGTCGTGCTGCTCGAGACGCCGTCCGGGCCGGTCCGGACGGTGCTGGTCTGAGCGCTGGTCTGCGCCTGCATCGCGGCGATGCCGGCGAGAGCGAGTGCGCCGCCGAGAAGCGGCAGGATCACGCGTGCCATGATGCGTCCCTCCTCAGGAGCCGAGACGGGCGCGGCTCGTCCGAACCGCGCCCGCGCCTTCACGCTCGCCGCGGCTCAGCGCTTGTTGTGGCCCGGCGCGTTCTCGGAGTTTCCGGGGCCGCTCTTGTCGTGTCCCGGGGCGCTGCCGGACTTGCCCACGCCGTCGGACATGCCGGACGAGGAACCGCCCGAGCCCATGGACGAGCCGCTGCCGCTCTTGCCCGCCGAGGAGCCGCCGGTCCCGACCGTCGAGGAGCTGGTGCCGCCGCCCGCCGACGAGCCGCCGGTGCCGGTCGTCGAGGAGGAACCCGAGCCGCCGCCCGAGCCGGCCGAGGAGCCGCCGGTCCCCACCGTCGAGGAACTGGTGCCGCCGCCCGCTGAGGAACCACCGGTGCCGGTCGTCGAGGACGACTGAGCGAGGGCGAGCGCCGCGCCGCCGACGATGAAAGTGCCGGCGAGAGCGGCGACGCGAATGTGCTTGAGCATGATTTCCTCCGAGTGTTTCGGTCGTTGCGGGACCAGAAACGGAGAGTTCGGAAAGACCGTTCCAAGAAATTTGCGCTGAAACCGAACAAATTGCTGCAATGAACGGCAGATTAACGTGGAGGTATCAGCCGTATAGGCAAAGTCTTTTCTTCATGCCGCAGTTCTGCGGCAAGAGGAGGCGCGATGCTCTGGCTTCGCGATCGGGGCTTCGGTCGGATCGTCCCGACGGAACGCTGTACGCTCGGGGCCCGGAAACAACGGTCCCTGCAAGATCGTTCCGGCGCTTCTTCGGAGCGACCAAGGCTGGAGTTTGATCGCGGGCCGGTCGGGGGGCGCCGGCTTCGCCCGAGCATCTGCACCGCCATCCTCGGGTTCGCCGGAGGGATCGTCCGGGCCGTGGGGTCACCGCACGGCGGCGCAGTGCGCGCAAGACAGCGGAGGATCGAGAACGCCCGTCCTGCCAACGCTTTGGGCAGGCCGCCCGATTTCCAAATCGTCTCCCGTGCCCTAGCGTGCCGCGACTCGCCCCGGCAGGATCAAGGCATGCGCATCCGGATCGTCCACGATACGGTCTACACCTACGAGCAGCCGGCCCGCGGACTGATCCAGATCCTGAGGCTGACACCGCGCGACCATGACGGGCAGCACGTGCGCGAGTGGCGGATCGAGCCCTCCGTCAACGGGCGGCTCACCGCCCGCGAGGACGGGTTCGGCAACCTCGTCCACTGGTTCACCGCCGACGATCCCACCGACGCGCTCACCGTGCGGGTGACCGGCGAGATCGAGACCTTCGAGACGAGCGGCATCGTGCGCGGCGCGGTCGAGCGCCTGCCCGACCTGTTCTACCTGCGCGACACGCCGCTCACCGAGGCGAGCCCGGACCTCAAGACCTTCGCGGAGAGGGTCGCGGGGGCGGCGGGGGAGCGCGATCCGCTCTCGACCCTGCACCGCCTGCTCGCCGCCGTGCACGACGCCGTGGTCTTCGAGCCGGGCCCGTCCAGCGCCGCCACCAGTGCCGCCCAGTCCTTCGAGGCGGGGAAAGGCGTGTGCCAGGATCTGACCCATATCTTCCTCGCCGCCGCCCGGCACCTGGCAATCCCGTCCCGCTACGTCTCGGGCTATTTCCGCCGCGACGACGGCGGCGACGACCAGAAGGCGGCCCATGCCTGGGCGGAGTCGCTCGTGCCGGAACTCGGCTGGGTTGGCTTCGACCCCGCCAACGGCCTCTCGGCGACCGAGGCACATGTGCGCGTCGCCGTCGGCCTCGACTATCTCGGCGCCGCGCCGATCCGCGGCAGCCGCATGGGCGGGGGCACCGAAACCCTCGACGTGGCCCTGCGGGTCGAGCAGGTTCAGGCGCAATCGCAGCATCAGGCGCGAGGCCAGCAGACGCAGAGTCAATCGCAGGGCTGAGGCACGCTCCGAGCGGAGGCCCGGCCTCGAACAAGGTCTCTTGCGGCCCGCGCGCGGCGCGTGCGAAGCGGGCCGCCACGATCCGCCCGGTTCACCGGGCCCTTTTGCCTGAGGCGGGTGCCGCCATGACCTACTGCGTCGGAGTGCTCGTCGAGGACGGGCTGGTGATGATCGCCGACACCCGCACCAATGCGGGGCTCGACAACATCTCGACCTATCGCAAGCTGCACATGTTCAACGTGCCGGGCGAGCGCGTGATGATGCTGGCCTCGGCCGGCAACCTCTCGATGACGCAGTCGGTGCTGAGCATGCTCCGCGAGGGCGTGGACGACATCGAGGGCGAGACGCCGCCGAAGCTCGCGGACGCGGCCACCATGTTCAAGGCGGCCCAGCTCGTCGGCCGGGCGATCCGCCGGGTGCGCGAGATCGAGCAGGCCGGGTTCGAGGCCGCCAACCTGCGCATGGAGGTGTCGTTCCTGTTCGGCGGGCAGATCGGCGACGAGCCGATGCGGCTGTTCATGATCTACTCCGCCGGCAACTTCATCGAGTGCAGCCGCGAGGCGCCCTTCCTCCAGATCGGCGAGCACAAATACGGCAAGCCGATCCTCGACCGGGCGGTGACGTTCGAGACCGATCTCTACGACGCCCTGAAGGTCGGCCTCGTCTCGATGGATTCGACCATGCGCTCGAATCTCGGCGTCGGCCTGCCGATCGACATCGCCGTGCAGCGCCGCGGCGCCCGCGACCTCGAAGTGAACCATCGCATCGAGGCCGGCGAGAGCTATTTCCACGATCTGCGCGAGCGCTGGTCGGCGGCGCTCAGGGCCGCCCACCGCGCGATCCCGCGGCCGCCCTACGGGCCGCAGCGGTAGGCGCGGGTCACATTTTTGCGCTCAACACCTCGTCGACGAAAGCCGGCACGGTCTCGCTCGCGCAACCGAGCCGGGTCGCCTCGAACAGGTCGGCATTGTCGGCGGCCTCCAGGGTGAGGGCGAGGGTCGGGATGCCGAAGGCGCGGGCCTGCGCCACGTAGCCCGCCGCCGGGTAGACCGCGCCGGAGGTGCCGACCGCCACGAACAGGTCGGCCTCGGCGAGCGCCTCGTCGATGACGTCGAGCTGTTTGGGCATCTCGCCGAACCACACCACGTCGGGCCGCATCGTCTCGCGGCGGCCGCAATGCGGGCACGGTGTCTCGACGCCGAGATCCTCGTGCCAGACGGTTTCCGTGCCGCAGGCGGTGCAGCGCGCGCGCAACAATTCGCCGTGCATGTGCACGACGTGGCGCGAGCCCGCCCGCTCGTGAAGGTCGTCGATGTTCTGCGTGCACAGGAACAGCCGGCCGCCGCGCGCCGCCAGCCCCGCCTCTAGCCGGGCGAGCGCCGCGTGCGCCGGGTTCGGGGCGGCGGCGCGCGCGTCGCGGCGGCGCTGGTTATAGAATTCGTGGACGAGCACCGGATCGGCGGCGAAGCCGTCGGGGGTCGCGAGCCGCATGGGATCGAACCGCGCCCAGACGCCGTCCCTGTCGCGGAAGGTGCCGAGCCCGCTCTCGGCGGAGATCCCGGCGCCGGTGAGGACGAAGACGGTGCGGGTCATCGCACCGCTCAGGCGTCGGGCAGGCGCGCGGCGAGCACCTTGTCGATGCGCCGCCCGTCCATGTCGACGACCTCGATCCGCCACCCTTGCGTCTCGATCTTGTCGCCCTCCGTCGGGATGCGTCCGAGCTGGACGATGAAGAAGCCGGCGAGCGTGGAGAAGTCGTCCGAGCGCGGACGCTCCGGGAAGCCGAGGCGATCGAAGGCGTCGGTCGCCGACATCATGCCGTCGATGAGCAGCGAGCCGTCCTCGCGCTCGACCACCATCCGCTCCTCGCCGGGCTCGGGGATCTCGCCGGCCATCGCCTCCAGCAGGTCGGTCTGGGTGACGATGCCCTCCAGGCTCCCGTACTCGTCCACGACGATCGCCATGCGCACCGGCTTGGTCTGGAACATCTCCAGCACCTTCAGGATCGCCAGCCCCTCGTGGACGACGATGGGCTCGCGGGTCGCCGCCTTCACGTCGAGGGGCTTGTTGTCGAGGAACTGGTCGAGGAGATCCTGCTTGCGCAGCACGCCGACCACGTCGTCGATCTGCCCGCGGCTGACGACGAGCTGCTCGTGGCGGCAGGCGCGCACGGCCTCGATGATCTCCTCCTGGCTGTCGTCGAGATCGACCCAGTCCACCTCGTTGCGCGGCGTCATGATCTCGCGGATGCGCCGCTCGCCGATGGCGAGGATGCGCGCCACCGCGTCCTCCTGCGCCTCGTGCAGCAGGCCGGCCTCGTGGCTCGCGGTGACGAGCAGGCTGAGCTCCTTCGGGGAGGGGAGGTGTCCCTCGCCCTCGCCGGGCCGCAGGCCGAGCATCCGCAGCACGCCGTTGCCCAGCCCGTTGAGGAGGTGGATCGCCGGGCCGAAGATGAACAGGAACAGGGTCAGCGGCCGCACGATCACGAGCGCCGTGCGCTCGCTGCGCTGGAGCGCGAGGCTCTTCGGCGCCAGTTCGCCCAGCACGATGTGCAGCGTGGTGATGACGGCGAAGGCCAGAGCCACGGCCAGCGTGTGCGCGGTGATGCCGGCGGCGGTTTCCGGCAGCCAGTGGAACAGCGGCTCGATCAGGTGAGCCAGCGCCGGCTCGCCGACCCAGCCCAGCGCCAGCGAGGAGAGGGTGATGCCGAGCTGCGTCGCGGCGAGGTGCGCGTCGAGCCGGTCGGTGGCGCGCTGAAGTGCTCGGGCGTTGGCCCGCCCCTCGTTGACCAGCTCGGCAACCCGGCTGCGCCGCACCGCGACGAGGGAGAATTCCGCCGCGACGAAGAAGCCGTTGGCGAAGACGAGCGCGATGACCGCAAGGAGGCCGAGCGCCGATGACCAGAGACCGTCCGAAATCGTGCCCTCCCGGGCAATGCCGCACTGCTGACCGCATCTGAGGCGGCACCGATGCTTAGAGCCGAACCCCGTCACGGGGGAAGGGGTTCGGGCGGATTCTCACGTGGGCCGCCCCGCCCGCGTCATCGGACCGGCGGACGCATCCTCGTTTCACGAAAGCCGGCAGCCATCGTCCGGCACAATACTGTATGGAGGCAGCGTTGCCCCGGCCACGCCACACTTCGTTCCCATGTCTTCGCAGGGCCGGAACCCCGCGGCGGGGCCAGTGACTGCGTTTTCGAGGGATGTGGCTGTGATCAAGCTGCCGAGGCTGTTTCGGCCCAAGCGCCGCGATGCCGCGACCGCCGCACCCTTCTTCGATCCCGCCTTCTACGGCGCTGCCTATCTCGACGTGGCCGTGGGCGGGGGCGACCCGCTGCAGCACTACCTCGATCACGGCTGGCTCGAGGGCCGCGACCCGTCCGCGGTGTTCTCGACGCTGTTCTACCTTGACCGCCACCTCGCCGACCGGCCACCGGTCAACCCGCTTCTCCACTATGCGGGCCTCTCCGCCGCCGAGCGGCTGCGGGTCCCGACGCAGCCCGGTCCGGATTTTCCGGCGCTCCAGGCCGCTGTCGTCGAACCCTATTTCGACGCGCCGTACTACGCCCGTCTCGCCGGGCTGGAGGGCGGCGAGGATCCGCTCGCCCACTACCTGACCAAGGGCTGGCGGCGGGGGCTTGATCCGAACGACGCCTTCTCGGGCGACGCCTACTTGCAGCGCCACGCCCATATGCGGCGCCTCGGCGTCAGCCCGCTCTACCATTTCGCCGCGACGCGGCGGCTCCAGGCCTCGGAGGCCGCCGCGCCGCCCGTGCGGCGCGCCAAGCCGCAGGCGGCGTCGCTGCCCGCCGACCCGACCGAGGCCTCCGACGCGCAGATCTACGAGACGGTCGCGGCCGCCTTCGACCGGGAGCACTATCTCGACACCAACGCCGACATCCGCCGCTCCGGCGTCGATCCGGTCCGCCACTTCCTCGATTTCGGCGCCCGCGAGGATCGCGATCCGAGCCCCGACTTCTCGGTGCGCTTCTACCGCAGCCATTACCGGCGGGAGATCGGCGCCGGGCTCAACCCGTTCTTCCACTATCTCGCGGTGGGCAAGGCCCGCGGCTTCCGGCCGACGCCGTTCGGTCTCGGGAATTGGCCGGCGCAGGTCGCGCCGAGCCCGGCCGAGTGGGCGCAGGCGCAGGGGGCCGCCGACATCGCCGCGGCGCGGGCCGTGCTGATCATGCCGGTCTACAAGGGCTACGACGACACGCTGCGGGCGATCCACTCGGTCCTGAGCGCGCCGCAGGCCACGCCCTTCGCCCTCCTCGTCATCGACGATTGCAGCCCCGATCCGCGCCTGAGCGCGGCGCTCGCCGACCTCGCCGGCCGGGGCCTGTTCGCCCACCTCGTCAACGACGCCAATCTGGGCTTCGTGCGGACCTGCAACCGCGGCCTCGAGCGGGCCGCGGGCAAGGACGTGGTGCTCCTCAACGCCGACATCGTGGTCTACGGCGACTGGCTCGACCGGATGCTCTGGCACCTCGACGCCGACCCCCGCGTCGCCACGGTGACGCCGTTCTCCAACAACGCCACGATCTGCAGCTATCCGCGGCCGAACGTCGACAACCAGGCCCGGCTCGAGATCACGCCCGCCGAGATCGACGCCTTCACCCGCGCCTGCAACGCCCGCACGAGTTCGCCGGTGCCGACGGGGGTCGGCTTCTGCATGGCGATGCGCCGGGAGGCGATCGCTGCGGTGGGTCTCCTCGACGCCGAGACCTTCGGGCGCGGCTACGGCGAGGAGAACGATTTCTGCATGCGCGCCCTCAAGGCGGGCTTCACCAACCTCCTGGCCCACGACGTCTTCGTGTTCCATTCCGGCAGCGTCTCCTTCGGCGCGCTGCTCGCGAGCAAGGGCGCGGACATCTTCCGCACGATCCTGACCAAGCACCCCGATTACCAGCGCCGGGTCCACAACCACATCGAAGTCGATCCCGCCCGCTTCGCCCGGCGCCGGCTCGACCTCTACCGCTTCGCCAAGCGCGCGAGGGCCAGCGCCGAACGCGGCCTTGCCGTGATCGTCACCCACGATTTCGGCGGCGGCGTCGAGACCCATATCGAGTCGCTGAGCCTGCGCCTCGCCGAGGCCGGGCTCGGTGTCGTCTACCTGCGCACCGACGAGCCCGGCGGGTTCAAGCTCGGCCTGCCCGGATCGGGCGGGATCGACTTCCCCGTCTCCATCCTCGACCCGCTCTCCCTCGACCGGGACGCGGATCTCCTCGCCGAGCTGATCGGCTGGCTCGGGCCGGCGATGGTGCATGTCCACTCGCTGGCGGGGCTCGACGCGCCCGCGACCCGCGCGGCGATGCGGCTGATCGAGGAGGCGGGCACCGGCTACGACGTGACGCTGCACGACTACGCCGCGGTCTGCCACCGCAACAACCTCGTGCGGCCCGACAACGTCTATTGTGGCCTGGCGGAGCCCGCCGCCTGCCGCGACTGCATCCGCCTCGACCGCGACGCCGACGGGATCCTCCTGCCCGATCCCGCCGAGCGGCGGCGGCTCTGGGCCGGCTTCCTCGACCGCGCGCGCACGGTGTTCGCCCCCTCCGCCGATCTCGCCGCCCGCATCGGTCCGGCGCTGCACCTCGACCGCATCGTGCTGCGCCCGCACGAGGAGACGCCGGCCGGCATCGCGCTCAAGGCCCGCCAGCGCCGGGAGGGGCCGCTGCGGGTCGCGGTGATCGGATCGATCGGCGCGCACAAGGGGTACGACGTCGTCCACAACCTCGCCCTCGATGCCCGGCTGCGGCAATTGCCGATCGTGTTCACGATCGTCGGCCACTCGGCCGAGCCGCGCGCCATGGAGGCCGCGGGCGTGCGCGAGACCGGCCTCTACGGCAACGACGCGACGGCGCTGGCCGAGATCGTCCGGCTCGACCCCGACCTCGCCCTGCTGCCATCGATCTGGCCGGAGACCTATTGCTACACGCTCTCCCTGGCGCTGGCCGCGGGCGTGCCGCCGGTGGTGTTCGATCTCGGCGCCCAGGCCGAGCGGCTGCGCGAGAGCGGCGAGGGCCACCGCCTCGATCCGGCGCTCGCCGACGACCCGCAGCGGCTGAACGCGGCCCTGCTCGCGCTCCCCATCGACGCGCTCTGGGCCGCCCGCAGGCCGTTCCGGCCGGCCGCCTATCCGCGGATCCTGGAAGACTATTACGGATTACCCGAACCCGTCCCTTCGGCCCGTTCGAGCACGCCGTCCACGCTGCGGAGGGCGGGGACGGTGCCGGGATGAGCGCCGGGAGCGAGGCCCCTGCGATCCCGCCACATGTCATAGACGGGGCCGCGGCCGGGCGGCTACAACGGTCAAGCTAGGCGAGTCGCGCGCGGTCTCGCCTCGGCGTTCGTTGCAAGCCAAGGGGAAGCCCATGACCACGCAGAACCTCACCGTCACCGCCCGCGAGCGCGACACGCTTCTGGCGGCGTTGCGCTACTACCAGTTCTACCGGATGCAGGGTCACCCGTTCGACCCCCGGAAGGACGACCTGATCGACACCATCGCCGCCAGCAGCGGCGAGGCCCTCGACGTGACGGAGATCGACGATCTCTGCGCGGGCCTGCACGGCAACCGCCACGCCCTGGCGAGCGTGGCGGCCTGAAAAAGCTCCGCGACGCCCGACACGACCGGATCGGCGTCAGGCGAGGAAGGTGTTGAGGAGAACGGCCGCTCCGAGGCCGAGCAGGAACGCCGCCGCG
>NZ_BPRD01000146.1 GCF_022179745.1 Methylorubrum podarium | reverse complement strand
AGGCCGAGCAGCGCCTCGCCGTCGGCGGTCGGCACCACCGCGCGGGGCTGGCGCAGGAACAGCGCCCGGCCCAGGCGCTCCTCCAGCCGCTTGACCTGAAGGCTGACCGCCGAGGGTGTCCGCCCGACCCGTTCGGCGGCGCGGGCGAAGGTGCCGGCCTCGCAGATCGTCACGAAGGTGCGGACGAGATCGAGATCGAGGTTCGACGGATGGAGCGCGCTCACGGTCCGACTCCGGCGGCAGGAAAGCGCGATGAGCTTCGCTCATCGTTCTCGTAAGATCAATTCGTTCGACTCACGGCGTCGTCGGCCGCATCCTCGCCGCAGCAACAACGGAGGCAGCGATGATCGAGCGGTTCGGAGATGTCCTGCGTCGGGGAATGGGCGGTCTCGCCGGGCGATGGCACCGCCGACGGGCGGCTTCACGCGAGGGACGGAGCCGAGCACTCACGGAGGCGCTGGCGGGCCTCGACGACCGGCTTCTGGCCGATCTCGGCGTGACGCGGACGGGCCGGTTGGTCGCCGATGGAGGCGGGCCGCCTCAGCGCAGGCAGACGAGAACGAGGCCGCCGATCATCAGCGCGCAGCCGAGGATGCGCCACGGGTCGGCGCTGTTCTGGGCGAACCCCACCCAGCCGAAATGGTCGAGCACCACCGAGGTGACGATGGCGGCCGTCACGGTGAGGCCGGTGAACACCGCGGCCCCCAGCCGCTCGACGATGAAGATCGTGGCGAGCACGTAGGCCGCGCCCATGGCGCCGCCGAGCCAGGCCCACCACGGCACGCCCGCGAGCCGCTGGCTCCCCGGCCAGCCGATCCCGACGAAGGGGGCGGCGGCGAGGTAGACCGCAACGTTGGCCGCGGTGACGACCAGCGCCGCGAGGATCGGCTGGTCGAGCGCCTTGTTCAACGAGGCGTTGGCCCCCGACTGCACCGTGTTGAGGATGCCGGCGAGGACGGCCACGGCGGCGATGAGGAACGGCATCGGTCGGCTCCGCGGAAATCAGCCCTCTAGCACGGTCATGTCCGGGTTGAGGTCGAGCCAGCGGCGCTCGCGGGCGGCGCGGTAGAGCGCCTCGATCAGGCGCACGTCGCGCAGGCCCATCTCGCCGGGGGTGCGCACCGCGGTGCCCTCGCTCACCGCCTGCGAGAAATGGTCGATCTCGCCGGTGAACTGGGCGGCGCTCGTCTCCTTCGTCAGCACCTCCTCCGACTTCGTCGCGTTCGCCACGACGAGGCGGTTGCCCTGATAGGCGGTGGCCGGATCGAGGGTGGCGACGAGCCGGTCGCCCCACAGGTCGATCCGCTTCTTGCTCGCGGTGTAGCCCGAGGAGATCGTCGCCCGCCGGCCCGAGGGGAAGGCGAGTTCGGCGGTGAACACGTTCTCGATCTCCGCGAAGCGCGGGTCGTCGGGGGGCGCGTGCATCGTCGCCGCGACGGCGCTGGGGCTCTCGCCGAGGAACCATTGCAGCCCGTTGAGGCTGTAGATGCCGATATCGACGAGCGAACCGCCGCCGGCTACCGACCGCTGCATCCGCCACCGGTCGCGGGGGAGGGCGGAGTCGAGGGGCCGGTGGTGGTCGGAGGAGGCGAACCAGACTGTTCCGAGTTCGCCCGCGTCGAGCATCTCCTTGGCGCGAAGGTTGTGCGGTTCCCAATGCGCCCGGTAGGCGATCATCAGCTTGCGGCCGGCAGCCTTGGCCGCATCGATCATCCGCTGGCACTCGGCGGGCGAATTCGCCATCGGCTTCTCGCAGAAGACGTGCTTGCCCGCCTCGAACGCCTTCACCGTGAGGTCGGCATGGGTGGCGTTGGCGGTGACGATGTAGACGACGCCGACCGCGTCGTTCTCGGCGAGCCGCCCCATCGTGTCGTAGCCGTAGAGCGCGTTCTCCCCGACGCCGAAGCGCGCGGCCACGGCCTTCGCCTTGTCGGCGTTGCCCGAGACCAGGGCGACTGCTCGGGAGCGACGGGATCGGGCGAGCGCCGGCAGGACGTAGCCCTGCGCGTAGTCGCCGAGGCCGACCACCGCCCAGCCGACGCGGCGATCGAGCGGCAACGGCGGCTCCTCCTCGAGCTTCGGCTCCGGGCGCCCGACGGGTGAGGTCGGGATCTCGCCCCCGCCGCCCTGCGCCGCGGCCCGGCCGGCGGTGATCACGGCGCCGAGGCCGACGGCCCCTCCGGCGAGGAACAGGCGGCGGGTTTTCGAGGGGATGTGCAAACACGCTCTCCGGGCGGCGGGCCAGACGCGGCAGGGCTCTCATCCGGGAACGTCCGGCCCGCCCCGGCCGCACTGCGGCATGATGCCCCCGACGGCTGCGCCCCGCCGGCCCGGCGTTCAGCGCCGCGGCGTCGGGCGCCAATCCTCGGGCGCCATCTCGAAGCCGGCGAACTCGAAGCCCGGCGAGACGGTGCAGCCGACGAGCGTCCAGGCGCCGAGGCTGGTCGCCGTCTGCCAATGGCCCGCCGGCACCACGATCTGCGGGCGCTGGCCGCGCAGGAGGTCCGGCCCGAGATGGTGGGCGGAGGCATCGTGGCCGTTGGGGCTCACCGTGATCACCATCGGCGCGCCGGCATGCCAGTGCCAGATCTCGGCCGCGTCGACCCGGTGCCAGGCCGAGGTCTCGCCGACGCCGAGCAGGTAGTAGATCGCGGTGCCCACCGAGCGCCCCTCGACCGTGCGGGGATCGCGGAACGTCTCGCGGTAATGCCCGCCCTCCGGATGGGGTTGGAGCCCGAGGGCATCGATCACCTGGGCGGCCGTCAGATCGTCGGTCATGGGATCTCTTCCTCTCTCCCGTCGCAGCGGACCAGCCAGCCGCGGTAATGCACGAGCAGCCCGACGAGCGGCAGGAACAGGGCCACGTCGAAGCGGAAGCGACCCTGCGCGTCGACCCGCTCGCCCGCCCGCGTCGTCGGGCGCAAGGCGCGCGGGAGCGGCAGCGGGCCGAGCCGCCAGCCCGTCACCGCCATGTCGAGCCCGTCCGTGCGGGCGCTCACCGCGAGATCCATCGCGAACGGGCCGAAATGCTCGCGCACCCGCCCGCTGCCATCCGGCCCGGCAAGCCGCATCCGGCTGGAGAAGCGGCGGCCGGGAAAATGCCGCGTCCAGCGCTCCGCGCCGGTCTCCGGGTCGGGCTCCATGGTGACGCGGATCGGTCCGTCCGCCATGGCCGGCGGCAGCCGGAACACCAGCGCGACGAGGGCGACCAGGGGGCCGCGCCCGCGCAGAACCTCGGCCCGGCCGCGGAAGGCGCCGTCGCCGACGGCG
>NZ_BPRD01000145.1 GCF_022179745.1 Methylorubrum podarium | reverse complement strand
GCGGCGATCTTGGCCCCCTCCACCGCCATGGCGAGCGAGTGCCCGCGCTCCGCCTCCACGACCGTGCGCAGCCGCGTCACGAGGTCCGGCCGGGCGGCATCGCGCACCACCTCGTCGATCTCGCGCAGAGTCTTGGGATTGTAGAGCCGGTTGATGCTCGACCACGTGGCGAGGTCGTGAAAATAGGCATTCGGCACGGCGAGGTCCGCCCGCTTCATCGGGCTCCCGAGGCCGAGGAGCGGCATCACCGCGCCGAGGCTCAGGGTGCGGTCGAAATCGGTGCCGCCGATGCGGATGCCGTCATTGGCCAGGATGTCCTCGGCGCGCTCGTCGCGGCGGTGCCGCTCGGGCGAGAGCCGGACGATGGAGAAGTCCGAGGTTCCGCCACCGATATCGGCGATCAGCGCGATCTCCTCCGCCGTGACCATGCGCTCGTAATCGAGCGCCGCCGCGATCGGCTCGTACTGGAAGCGGACGTGGCGGAAGCCGATGCCCTCGGCGATCCGCCGCAGCGTGTCCTCCGCCTTGCGGTCGGCCGCCGGATCGTTGTCGACGAAATGGACCGGGCGGCCATGGACGACGGTGTCGAGTTCGACGCCGGCTTCCGCCTCGCCCCGCGCCTTCACCAGGGTGAGGTAGCGGGCGATGACGTCGCGGAAGCGGATGCGCTCGCGGCCGATCGGCGTCGTCTCGTCGATCAGGGGCGAGCCGAGGACCGATTTGAGCGCCCGCATCAGACGGCCCGGCATGCCCTCGACATAAGCCTCGATCGCCGCCCGCCCGATCTGCGCCTCGCGGCCGGGCGCGAAGAAGATCGCGCTCGGCAGGGTGCGGTGCGTGCCCTCCAGCGGCACGAGGACCGGGCGGTCGCCCGCGCCGATCCCGAGGGTGGTGTTGGACGTGCCGAAATCGAGGCCGCAGGCCGCCATGGGGACCGGATCGCTTGCATTCCGAGGGAGGGCGGCCCCGTTACGGTCCCCCGCCGAAGAGTGCAATCCCCGAACGCCGCGTCATTCGTCGCCTACGCCGCCGCGCCGAGATAGCGGCGGTGCAGATGCGCGAGGAAATCGTCCGCGCCGAGCGGCTTGCCGGTCGCCGCGATCAGCAGCTCGTCGGTCTCCATCAGGCTCGCGCGGGCATGGACATTCTCCCGCAGCCAGCCGCGCAACTGCGAGAAGTCGCCCTCGGCCAAGGCCGGCCGGATGCCGGGATGGGCGGCGCAGGCAGCCTTGAACATCTGCGCCGCGGCCAGCGCCCCGAGGGTGTAGGTCGGGAAGTAGCCGAAGCTGCCGCCCGGCCAGTGGATGTCCTGGAGGCAACCGTGCCGATCGTCGGGCACGGTGAGCCCGAGCAACGCCTTCATGCCGTCGTTGAAGGCCCCCGGCAGGTCTGCGACGGCGAGGTCGCCCGCGATCATCGCCGTCTCCAGGCGGTATCGCAGCAGGATATGGGCGGGGTAGGTCACCTCGTCGGCATCCACCCGGATGAAGCCCGGCTCGACGCGGGTGTAGAGGCGATGCAGGTTCTCCCCCTCCCAGGCCGGACCTTCGCCGCCGAACGCCTCGCGCAGGGTCGGCGCGAGGTAGGCGCAAAACTCGGCCGAGCGGCAGGCCTGCATCTCCACCAGCAGCGACTGGCTCTCGTGCAGGCTCATGCCGCGGGCCTGACCCACCGGCTGGTGGCGCCACGCCGCCGGGCGGCCCTGCTCGTAGAGCGCGTGGCCGGTCTCGTGCAGCACGCCCATCAGCGCCCCGGTGGCGCTCGCCTCGTCGTAGCGGGTGGTGATGCGCACGTCGTCGGTGGCGCCGCCGCAGAACGGGTGCAGGCTGACGTCGAGCCGCCCGCGCGAAAAGTCGAACCCGACGGCCCGCATCAGCCGCAGGCCGATCTCCCGCTGGATCGCCACCGGGAATGGCCCCGGCAGCGGCAGGGGAGGGACCTTCGCCGCCTGCCGCTCGCGCACCGCGACGACGAGATCCGGCAGGACGGCGCGCAATTCCGCGAAGATCGGATCGATGCGTGCCCGCCGCATGCCGGGATCGTAGCCGTCCAGCAGCGCGTCGTAGGGTTCGAGGCCGAGGGCCGCCCCCTTGGCCTCGCCGACGAGCCGCTGCAGCTGCAGCACCTCCTCGAGATGCGGACGCAGCCGCGCGAAGTCCGAATCGCGCCGCGCCTCGCGCCAGACCATCTCGCAGCGCGTCGTCGCCCTCGATGAAGCGGCGACGAGATCGCCCGGCACCGCCGCCGCGTGGGCGTAGGCCCGGCGCATCTCGCGCAGGTTCGCCCGCTCCCATTCGCCGAGCCCGGCTTCAGCCTCCGCCGCCTCCAACCGCTCGGCATTGCGCGGGTCGGTGAGGACCTCGTGGGCCAGCACGCTGAGTACGGCCATCTGCTCGCCACGGGTGTCGGAGGCGCCGTCCGGCATCTGGGTCTGCGTGTCCCATCCGAGGATGCCGCTTGCATCCCCCAGGGCGCCGAGCCGGGCGAAGGTGGCGGTGAGCGTCGCGTAAGCCTGCATGATCGGTCGAGATCCCTCGGTGTCGCGCTCAGAGCATCGTCCCGAAAGGTGGTTGCCGGCTTTCGGAAAAGACGATGCTCCAACGGGGTCAGTCCTCGCCGCGGCGCTCCTGCCGCAGCCGTTCCCAGTAGGCGAGCCGCTCCCGGTAGCGGGTTTCCATGCCCCGGTCGGTCGGCTCGTAGAAGTGCTGGCGCCCGAGCGCCTCCGGCCAGTAATCCTGACCCGAGAAGGCGTCGGGCTCGTCGTGGTCGTAGCGGTAGCCCTCGCCGTAGCCGATCCGCTTCATCAGCCCCGTGGGGGCGTTGAGGATCGTGCGCGGCGGCGCGAGCGATCCGGCGGCCTTCGCCACCCGCGTCGCCGCCTTGTAGGCGGTGTAGACCGCGTTCGATTTCGGCGCGCAGGCGAGATAGACGGTGACCTGCGCCAGCGCGAGTTCGCCCTCCGGCGAGCCGAGGAAGTCGAAGGCGTCCTTGGCCGCGTTCGCCACGACGAGGGCCTGCGGGTCGGCGAGCCCGATATCCTCCACCGCCATCCGCACGAGGCGCCGAGCGATGAACAGCCGATCCTCGCCCGCATCCAGCATCCGGCAGAGATAGTACAGGGCCGCGTCGGGATCGGAGCCGCGCACGGTCTTATGCAGCGCGGAAATGAGGTTGTAGTGCCCCTCCTGCGCCTTGTCGTAGATCGGCGCCCGGCGCTGCACGAGGGTCTGGAGCTTCTCCGCGTCGAGGATCTCCCCGGGGCGGGCCGAGCGCCAGACCTCCTCCGCGAGCGTCAGCGCGGCGCGCCCGTCGCCGTCTGCCATGCGGACCAGCGCCGCGCGCGCTTCCTCGTCGAGGGGGAGGGGCTGGCCGTCCATCTCTTCGGCCCGGGCGAGCAGCCGGGCGAGCGCGGTCGAGTCGAGCGCCCGGAACAGCAGCACCCGGGCGCGCGAGAGCAGGGCGGCGTTCAGTTCGAAGGAGGGATTTTCCGTCGTCGCGCCGACGAGCGTGACGGTGCCGTCCTCCATGACCGGCAGGAAGGCATCGAGCTGGGCGCGGTTGAAGCGATGGATCTCGTCGACGAACAGCAGGGTTCCCTGACCCGTCGCGCGGCGCTTGCGGGCCGCCTCGAACACCTTCCGCAGGTCGGCGATGCCGGAGAAGATCGCCGAGATCTGCTCGAAATGCAGGGCGGTCTCGTGGGCGAGCAGCCGCGCCACGGTGGTCTTGCCGGTACCGGGCGGCCCCCAGAACACCAGCGATCCAAGCGAGCGCGAGGCGAGCAGCCGCGTCAGCGCCCCGTCGGGTCCGGTCAGGTGCTCCTGGCCCACGACCTCGGCGAGAAGGCGCGGGCGCAAGCGGTCGGCGAGCGGCCGTGGCGCGCCCGTCTCGAGGCCGGCGGAAACGAACAGGTCGGACATGCGTGGCATGAACACCGCAGCCCCATCCGTCCGCAAGAGCCTTGACGGCCGGAGGTCCACTTCCCCCGCTGAGCCGGCTTGTGGGCTCGCTCGCCGCGTGCTAGGGCGCATCCCGTCGTCACGACACCTCTGCGGAGAGGTGGCAGAGTGGTTGATTGTACCGCACTCGAAATGCGGCATGGGTGCAAGCCCATCGGGGGTTCGAATCCCCCCCTCTCCGCCAAGTCGCCCCCAAGTCCTTGCGATAACGGTATCTTCTTGATTCCGTAGGCTTCTGAGCGCGCTCCTGCTACGAAGGAGTGCTACGAAGCCATGAGGCAGATGGTGGGTTTGGTCCAGCGTCGGGGCATCTTCTATTTCCGTCGTACCATCCCGGAAGCGCTGCGCGCCGGCATGCCGGCCGTGCTCGGAACGGCAGGGCCTGGAATCTTTGACGAAAGCGCGCCTGTCTCGCTGAAAGGGAGCCGAGCGGGCCGGGAGTTCTGGGTCAGCCTCGCAACCCGCGATGAGGATGAGGCCCGAAGCCGGGCTCGCCGGCTGGACGGCGAAGCCGACGCCCTGATTCGCGTTGCCAAGCGCCACATCACACTCAGCGCCAATCGGGCGCCAGGATTCGAACCTGGGAATGGCTGTACCAAAAGCCAATCGCCCTATGTGTTACACCGTTGTTTTAATTCGCTTTTTCAGATCAGTCCGCCGCCCCTGTGCCGGCTTTCGTGCGGTGATCGGCAAGCCCGTCGCGTTGTCGATCTCCTCCGCGGCGGCTGTGCCGGCCCCATGCGCGGCCGATCGCCGGTCCTCGACCTCGAGGAAGGCGTAGGAGCGCTCGGTCTGCACCACGCTGCGGTGCCCGAGCTGATCACGGACCATCTCCAACGTTCACTTCGCCTCCTGCAGCAGTCGGCAGCCGCGGCGACCTGCCGGAGGCGATGACCGACGCGCTGACGGAGATTCCCGAGGACGACGGGCAGCGTTTCGGTGCGCACATGCTGCTGGCGGGCGCCACCATCCTCAAGCGCAACCACCCTCTGACGGGCGTCCTCGGCGCGCTCCTACCCCCCGAGACCGGCAAGCCCTCGGATGCCGCGGCGCTCGACGCGCTGTGAGCTCGTAACGCCACCCTGTGAGGTGCGGCCCGTGCTGACCTTCACCAAGACCGGCACGACAACGGAAGCCCTCGACACGCCCGAGGCCATCGCCGATCACGTCCACGCCGAATTCCTACGGCGCACCGAGGCGGCGCCATTCCGGTTCGACGATCGCGTCTGCATCATCCTGCGCGGCGGCATCCCGCCCGAGTTCATGGTCGGCAATGTCGACACGGTGATTCTGTGCGATCCGGAGTTCTCGCCGCTCGCGACGCTGATGGGCACGAACGCATCCGGCATGACGATCCAGTTCCCGGTACAGACGGCGAACCTCGAACGGGCCTGATCAGCCTCGCCCAGCGCGGGACAGCCGCGGAAAGTGGAGGCTGTTGCTGCGGTTCAGTGCACCGGCGACGGTGGCACCCTGTGCGCCCGCCGAGGCCTTCCTGGTGGGGAAATACGGATCGTAGTCGCTCCACCGCGGAGCACTTTTGGGGTCTGGCTTCTGGGCAACCGGCTTTGCAGCGGGTTTCGACATAAAGGCTTGTCCTCTGTGATGAGGCGAGCCTTGTAGGCCAAAGCGCTAGGTTGCCCTGTCGCCGCGAAGTCACGTCCCGATCTCGTCGCCGTGTCGTGCGGCCTCAGCCGAGCGTCGCCTTTGTCGCCTTGGGAGTCACCGCCGCGGCTCCCAGCTTCGTGCGCTAACAAATTCTCAGCGCCCGAACTTGCGGAACAAGATTGACCGCTACGCTCCTGGGCATAGTCTTCGCCGAGATATGTGACGTACCTCGGCGCACCCACATGCCTGAGACGCTGATCGACAGATGGCATCGGGAGAACACGGCAGCGCAGAGGCCGCCATCGATCCTGCAACAATGCGTGGGCGGAGCGATCAGAGGCGCCCTCGCAGGGATTGGCCTTCTTATTGCGCTCTGGCTGCTCTATTGGGCGGGCTTGCTCTGAAGCAGCGATCTATGGCGCTCACGATCGAACTCAGAATATTCGCTGAGTGAGGCTGAGACCCAGCGCAGCGAAGCGCCTTGAGAGTTGATCTCGAACCCAGGTGGCGCGTGGAACGCCTTTCGGGCCGACCGGCTGTGCTGTCACTCACCAAACATGACAGCCGGTTCCCGCAAAATGAGGTCTCCCGTTCCGCTGCCGACGACGATCGCCGAGGCGCGTTCGGGCGCAGGCGAGGCTCAGGGCTATCAGAAACAGGCGGTTGACCGCTGGCCAGACAGGGTCAGCGCAGCGGCCATATCCGCTCGCCAGACAGGATCAGCGGAGCGGTCACGCTTAGTGCCCTGAGTTCCGCATACATTCAATCAGGCAACCTATGTCGCGCACGCGCAGCGGGCCGGCACTGAAGGGGGGTTCGACGCCGACCCGCCGGTCGCACACCGCAGTGTCGACGGAGAAGCCACGGCGCAACGACATTGTTTCGTGCGCCCAGCCTTGGAGGCGATCAAGCGGCGCTTGCGACTTACTGCGATCGAGATGCCGGCGAAGAGACGCTTGAGCGAAATGCGAGAGCAGCGGGTCGGCGCCCCCCGTACCGGCCCGCTGTCTCCGGTCTGCAGCGAGGCCGTGAGCCCCGGCAGACGCAGCCTTTCGTGCCCGTTGCTCCTAAAGACTGTAATGAACTGGCTGCGAGTAGAGCGGCCTTTTTGAGCATGAGGCAGACGAAGGCGACGATGTGCAGGTCGGCCAGCGTGCTGGCATATCGCTCGTAATCTTTGACGAGCCGGCGG
>NZ_BPRD01000144.1 GCF_022179745.1 Methylorubrum podarium | reverse complement strand
GCAATGTCGGCGGCACGACGACCGGGCGCGTCACGCTGACGGCCGGGCGCCGCGACATTGCTGTCGAACTCGAACTCGTCGCCGCTGACGCCGATGCCGTCGCGCGCGTTGAGGACGATCGAGCGGGCGCTGACATTGGCGCCCCCGCTGCCGCCGGTGACGGGAGCCGAGTCGATGTCGCGCGGGTTCGTCAGGTCGCCGCCGTCGAGGATCGAGGCCTGCGCGCTGAGGACCACGTCGCCCGTCGTGGTGATCGCCACCACCCTCAGGTCGGTCGCCGTCTCGGTCAGAACGATGGCGCCGGTGGCGCTCGCCCGGACGGTGCCGGTGAGCTTCACCTCGATGGCGTCGGCGCCCACATCGGGGGTATTCGCGTTCGGACCGGCCTTGCCGATCGATCCGGCCGCCTTCAGGGTCAGATTGCGTGCGGAAATCTTGGTGGTGTCGGTCCGGACGCCGTCGAGGATGCTGCCCTTGTCGGCGGTGAAGACGATATCCTTGCTCGAGAAGGCGGATTCCAGCTTCAGATCGCCCTCGCGGGCGGTGACGTAGATGTTCTCCGCGCTGCGGACGGCGAGCGTGCCGGTCAGCTCGACGCCGAGCGCCTTCTGCGCGCTGCCGACCGCACCCCGGCCGCCTTCGAGGATCGTGTCGCCGCCGCGGACATTCGTGTCGGCGGCGCCGCCCCCGTTCGCGAGGCCGTTGTCGCCCTTGAGGCGGATTTCCTTGCCCGCGGTGGAGGTGACGAGACCGACCGTCACCGCCGACGGGGTGGTGATGAAGATCTGACCGCCCGCGCTCACGTCGAGCGATCCGGCGGTCTCCAGCACCACCGCCTTGCGCTTCTGGATCAGGAGCTGGGTGACGAGGTTGAACGGATTCCCGGCGTCCTTCACCGATTGGAACACGACGAGGTTGCGGCCGACCTCGGCCGTCGGCGCCAGCTTGCTCGCGGTGAGGTTGCTCGTGTCGAGGACGAGGGTCGCCCGGGTCGCCTTCGCGATCTCGTAATAGGTCTCGGCCCCGGTCGCGTTGGCGGTCTTCACGCCGAACGCGCCGGCAAGCCCGATCCGAAGACCCTGCTTGAAGCCGTCGGCGAGGAAGCTGGCATCCCGGTCGGACAGGACGCGGTTGATAACGGTGACGCCGCCGGTGGCCGCGGTCGCGCGCACGCCGACCTCGACAGTGGCCGCGAGCCGGCCGTTCAGGCCGCCCGTGGTATCGAAGAGCTGGCCGGCCTCGAGGCGGATCACCCCGCCCGCGATCGCGGCGATCTTGAACACGTTGGTGGCGATCGCCGTGGTGTTCGTGGTGTCGCCCGCGATGAAGAGGATGTCGCCGACCTTGTAGAGGGAGGCGTCCCAGGTGCCGCTCGCGAGGGTCAACACGCCCTGGTTCGTCGCGTCGTCGTTGCTGAAGCTGACGTCGACGCTGGTCGGGGCGGCCTTGAGGCGATCGACCGACATGGTCGCCGAGGCGCGCGGCGCCTCGCTGCTGACCGCGACGCTGGCCCCGAAGGTGACGTTGCGGGCGATGCCCTCCTGGAAGCTCTTGCCGCTGGTGAAGGCGACGGTGATCACCGTGTCCGTGACCGACACGATCTTGAAATAGGCCCTGGTCTCGGCGGTGGCGTTCTGCGTCAGGCCGCCGATGAAGAGCGTGGCGTCGATGAGCTTCCCGTCCTTCGTGAAGGCGGTGAGATCCCACAGGCCGCCATCCGCACGGGTCACGGTGCCGGTCGTGCCGTTGTTGGCGAAGATGACGCTGGCGGTGATCGGCGCCTTCGTCAGGAAGACGAGGTCGCTGCGCTCGGCGGCGGCGAGGTCGATCTGCTGGTCCGTCGTCATGCGCGGCGCGCCGGGACCGACCGCGATCAGGGTGGTGCCGCTGGTCGAGCCGACATTGTTGGCCGTGACGAGCGTGACCGAGCGGCCCTTGATGATCGGGCTCTGGATGTCGATCACGGTGCTGGGCACCTCCTTGAGGAGGCCCTGCCCGACCGCGCTCAGCAACTCGTCCTGCGTCCAGCGCTTGATGCCGGCATTGATGTCGTCGGCGGTGGCCTTGTCGACGAAGAAGGCCGGCGCGTCCTGCTTCTGCGCGGTCAGGGCGTTCTCGCCGTAGGAAGCCGGCAGGCTGTTGAGGAAGCCGTGGAGCGCCCGGTACTGCGCCGTCAGCGCCGCCCCGCGCGCATCCTGGGCCGCCTGGCGGGCGGCCGTGATGGCCGGCGAGCTGGCGGTCGCGGTCTCAGCCGCCGCGGCCGTACGGGCCGCGCTCACCGCATCGAGGAGCGCCTGCCCGGCGAGCCGGGGCGCGAAGGACGCGTTGTAGGTGCCCGGGTCGATCTGCTGGTTGCGGTAGCTCCAGTAGGTCTCGTAGCGGGCCTTGTCCTGATCCGACCGCCCGTCCACCAGCGACGCGTCATAGGCGTCGCCGAGGCTGCCGAACTCGGCGTGGAGCTGCGCGTAGGCGGCCTTCAGCGCGGTCTCGGCCGCCACGACCTTCTTGGCGGTTTCCGCCTGCAGGAAGATCTCGCCGAGGCTCTGGAACTTGGCCTGGTCGGCGAACTGCACGGCCAGCGCGGTCCGCTCGGCACCGGTGATCCGCACGGTGCCGCCCGCGTCGGCACTCGCCTTGTACTCGCTGTAGAGCTGGTAGGCCGTGACGAGCTTCGGCAGGTAACGATCGCCGAAGCCGGAATAGAGCGCGCTCAGCTTCGTGTACTCGGCCTTGCGCGCATCGATCGTGGCCTTGAGCTTGTCCGCGACGTAGTCGTCCTTCGCCGCGCCGCTCAGCGCCGTGCCGGTGGCATCGGTGCTGAAAAGGCTCGTCAGGTCGTCGATTTCGGCGGTCGTCAGCGTCGGCGAGCCGTTGAACAGCGCGTTGCGCAGCGTCCAGTACAGGTTGTACTGCGTCGCGAAGCCGTTCTGATCCCCCTTGGCGATGCCCGAGAAGATCGCCGAGAGCTTGGCGAACTCGTCCGCGCGGGCCTCTTGGACGGCCTTGACCCGACCGTCGATGTAGGCGTCCTTGGCGGACCCGGTCAGCGTGCTTCCGGTCGCGTCGTTGCCGAACTGCGTGCGGAGTGCGTCGCGCTCGGCGGTCGTCAGCGTCATCGCGCCGTTGACGCGGCTGGCCTTCAGCACCTCGTAGCGGGCGTAGGCCGTGTCGTAGTCGACCGTCCCGGCCGTGAAGCTGCCGAAGGTCAGCGCGAGGTTCCGGTAGTCGATCGTCCGGGACGCCTCGACCTGCTGGAGCTGATCGACGACGTAGTCGGTGAGCGCGCTGCTTCCGAAGATCGCGTTCAGCCGGGCATGATCGGTCGCCGCCGCGCTCGCGAAGATCGCGTTCAGCTTGGTGTACTCGGCCGCGCGCGCGCCGAGCGTCGCGTTGATCTTGTCGGCGACGTAGCTGTCCTTCGCCGCGCCGCTCAGCGCCGCGCCGGTGGCATCGGTGCCGAAGAGGCTGGTCAGGCTCGCGCGCTCGGCATTCGTCAGCGCGGGCACGCCGTTCACCAGCGAGCCGCGCAGCTTCAGGTACAGGCTGTACTGAGCGGTGAAGGTGCTCTGATCCCCCTTGGCGACGTCGGAGAAGAGGGCCGAGAGCTTGGCGAACTCGTCCGCGCGGGCCTCCTGGACGGCCTTGATCAGACCGTCGATGTAGGCGTCCTTGGCGGACCCGGTCAGCGTGCTTCCGGTCGCGTCGCCGCCGAACTGGGTGCGGAGCGCGTCGCGCTCGGCGGTCGTCAGCGTCATCGCGCCGTTGACGCGGCTGGCCTTCAGCACCTCGTAGCGCGCGTAGGCCGTGTCGTAGTTCGAGAGCGCCTCGAACGCATCCGCCGCCAGCGTCGCGCCCCGCGCCTCGGCGTCGAGCGCCGTCGTGTAGAGCGCCCGGATCTCGGCCTCGCTCAGGCGCACGTTGCCGCGCGCACTTTCGATCTGCGCGATCTGCGCGGTGACGCGGGCCACCAGCGGATCGCCGGAGATCGGCGCCGCGCGGGTCGCCGCCTGGATCTTGGCCAGGACCTCGGCCGTCGCCGTGACCGTGTAGCCCGCATCGAAGGCGCTGCCGTTCGCCTGCGTCCCGCGGATGGCCCAGTAGGTCGCGTAATCGCCGGCGAGATCGGCGTGATAGACGTCGCCGAAGCGGCCGTACTGCGTGTGCAGCGTCCGATACTGCGCGGTGCGGCTCTGCTCGATCGCCGCCACGGCCTTGCCGACATAGTCGGTCACGGCGCTGCCGGTGAGCCCCTTGCGCGTCGCCTCGTCCCGGTAGAGGGACTGGTAATACTGCAGCTCGCCGGACTGGCTGCTGAGTTTCACCTCGAAGCCGGCGTCGTAGACGGCGGGGTTCGCCTGCTGGTTCCGGTAGGACCAGTAGGCGTTGTATTCGCGCTCGCGGGTGCTCTCGAAGGCGCTCAGCGTCGCCTTGAACTTCTCCTCGGCTGCGCTTCCGGTGAGGGCGAGATCCTTCCAGACGCCCTTGATCAGGTCGGCCGCCTTGCGCTCGTCGCGCACGACGACGTCGTTCACGTTGAGCAGGCTGCCGCTCGACACCTGCACGACGACGTCGCCGCCGGCGGTGAGGCTGTTGAGGCGCAGGTCGCCCGCGGTCTGACGGATCGAGACGTTGCCGCCGGCCAGGATATCGACCCGGTCGCGCTGCGTCTGGCCGCCCTTGAGGTTCAGGATCGTGCTGCCCGTCACGTCGCCGGAGCCGACATCGCCGGACTTGGCGGCCAGCGTGATCACGCCGCCGCTGATCGAGCCGGCCTTGCCGGCCGCCACGACGATGCCGGGCGCCGAGACGAGCGTGACGTCGCCGCCGCTCGCGCTGACGGTGTCGATGGTCAGCGCCGGCAGGCCGACGTTCTGGATGTAGACCGAACCCGCCGCCGAGGCGCTCAGCACAACCGGCGCGGTGTAGCTCCGCTTGCCGTCCTTGTCGGTGCTGAAGACGCCGTCGATCCGCAGCGCCTGCGCATCGGCCGCCGCGATGACGCCCGTTCCGGAGGCGTCATTGCCGAGGACGGCCGAGCCCTTGCCGATGCTGCCCGCCCGCGAGGTGAGGCTGACGGTGGCGGCGGAGATCGTGGCCGCGTCGTTCATCTGCTCGATCGAGCCGACGGCGTCGATCGTCACCTTGCCCGAACTGTTGACGATGCCGTTCTTGATCAGGACCTTTCCGGCGCCCGTCGAGGTGATGCGGATGTCGCCCGTATCGGAGCCGTAGAACGACACCTGGATCGGACGGTCGGCGAGGATGTTGGCCGTCGCCGTCGTCTCCCGAGGCTGCTCTCGCGTCCACTCCGTGTAGTACGTCTTCTTTCCGTACCACGTGCTGGTCTGCCAGGAATCCGTGATCCTGGGAGCGCTGTATCCGGAGAGGTTGGTGACCTTGGGATTGTTGATGGTGGGGAAGGTGTAGGCCGCGTCGTTGCTGACATCGAGATAGTAATAGGTCCCCGACGCGAGCATCGTCACGTCGCCGGTGGCAACCTCCTTGAAGCCCTGGATCTTGGCCGGATCCTTCGCCAGCGCGTCGATGCCGAGCCAGGACGAGGTTCCCGTCACGGTCTTCTCGTACTTGGTCGACGTCTGGCCGACCGCGTAGGCGTAGCGCCAGCCGTCCTTGGGCGTGTAGGTCGCGGTGCGGCCCGTCACCGTCTGGTCGGGGGCACCGGCGACCGTGGTCGGGTCGCCCTTGCCGTCGTTGTAGATCGTGCGGACGAGCGTCGAGACCGCGTTGTTGCCGGCGCTGTCCTTCGTCGAGCTGTAGGACGTCCTGCGGTAGCGAACGTTGGCGTCGGAATAGGCCAGGTCGTTCAGCACCACGCGGCCGGCGCCGCGGCTGCTGTTGTCCAGCTTCTCAAGGACGACGTCGTATTTCGACCCGTTCTCGATGACGATGTTGGAGTAACCGGCGAGCGCCTCGATCCGGCCGGTGCCGTTTCCGGTGTTGAGGATGTTGCCGGTGATCTCGACGTAGCCGCCGTAGGTCACGAGCTCCTTGACGATAAGCTGCTCGTTGACCGTGTCGAGCTGGACCGTGAACAGCCCCTCCTTCGACAGGCGGCTGAGCGTCATATACGGCCCGGTCTTGTTCGCCAGCGCCGCCTCGATCTCACGGATCGCATCCTGGTCGATGGTGATCTTGTATTCGGAGACGCCGCTGCGGATCAGGCCGTTGATGTTCACGTACTGCGCGTTGATCGAAATCTGGTTCGCCTGCAGATTCGGCTCGCCGGACTTCACCGAGAGCCTGGCGACGATGTCTTCGACCCGCGAGGGCGCGAAGCCGTCGGAGACGAAGGCGCCCTTCACCTGGGAGTAGGGCGTGCCTCCGACCTCGTAGACCGACTTGTCGCTGATCGAGCCGGCTCCGCCGACCGACGCGGAGCCGCTGGCCTTGGACTTGTTTTCCTTGACGATGATGCGGGCGCCGGCATCGACGAAGAGGTCGCCCTTGCTGGTCGCCGTGAGGATGGCGTTCGGCGCGGTGATCGCGCCGGCGATGATCAGGGCACCGGCCGGGATGTCGGTCCCGTTCGGAGCGGTGGTGACGCCCAGGTTGTTGACGATGGTGATGGTGCTGTCGGGCGCGTTGGTGAAGCTGCCGCCCGAAGCGATCCGGGAGAACGCGACGCTGCCCGGCGTATAGCCGTCCTCCGCCGCGCTCTGGGCGTTGATGTCGTTGATCTTCTTCTTCGCCTCGGCCTCGCTCGCCAGGGAAACCTTGACGCCGTTATAGGTCAGGCCGCCGGAGGATTCCGGCATCGTGATGCCGCCGATCCGCAGCGAGGCGGACGAGTTGTTCTCGATCTCGACCTTGCCCTTCTCCTTGGCCTCGAAGGCGCCGCTGCCGCTGAGGTCGTCCGCGAAGACGGCGATGCGTCCGGCGCCCGCCGTGAAGGCCCCGATCGTGACGACCTGGACCTGCTTGAGCACGGCGCCGACGCCGGCGATGCTCCCGTCGCTGTTGTAGAAGATCTCGGCGAGCCCCTGCGCCTTCAGGATGCCGGCGATGCGGATGACCTCGCCGTTGTAGAATTCCTGCAGGCCCGCGTCGCGCGTGTACTCCTTCTTCTTGGCCATCGCGTCCTGCAGGGCCTCGATCAGGCCCGAGCGCTGCTGCTCGGTCCCCATCGCGATGGTGATCGGCAGCCGGGGCGCCGTCAGGAGAGCGGTCGCGCCGCCCGTATCCTGGCTCAGGGTGAAGGTCTTCGGCGTCGTGCCGTCCGTGACGAAGTTGCCGTTCGCGTCGATGGCCTGGCCGCCGAGATAGATCGTGCCCGTCAGGATGGTCTTACCGGCCGCCTCTCCCAGGACGTAGGTGTAGCCGTTCGCCTGGTAGGTGATCGGCGTACCGGCTTGGTTGCCGAGCTGATCGAGAACGATTCTGATGTCGCTGATGATGCCGGTGCGGACCGTGCCGTCCATGATGACGCGGCCGATCGAGGAGGTCGTGGCGTCGCCCGCCTGCACCGACTCGGGGTTGCCGCCCAGCAGGCTGTCGACGGCGCCGGCGAGCGCCGTGGTCCAGCTCGTGCCCTTCGCCTTGGCGTCGGCGCCGGCCATGCCGAACCAGTTGGTGTTGAACACGGCGTCGCCGCCGGTCTCCAGCAGGGCGCCGGACCGGACCGTGATGGTGTTGGCCTGCTTCAGGTCGATGTTGGCGCTGATCGACTGGATCGGGATCGCGCTGCCGGCGAAGGTGTCCGTGCGCGCCGAGAGGTCGTAGCGGTCGTCGCGCAGGTCGGCCTGCTTGCCGGTGGCCAGGGTCAGGTTGCCGTAGACCTTGGCGTGGACGCCCATGCCGACGGTGACCGCATTGTTCGGCCGCAGCGTGATGTCGGTGCCGCCGGTGGCGACGGTCGCCCCGCCGTAGGTCTCGGTGTTCGCGATGATCGCGGCGGTCACCCGCGTGTTCGCGTTGGCGGTGAGATTGCCGAGCGTCAGGATCTCCGCGTTGTCCCCGAGGGTGATCGTGGCGTCGAGGCCGGCGCCGTTCCGGCCGGAGAGCGAGGCGGTGGCCCCCGCGCCGGAGAGCGCGCCGGCGGTCTTCAGGACGACCTTGTCGGAGACGTTGACGTCGTTGAGCGCCGAGAGCGTGACGTTGCCGTAGGCGCCGGTGAAGCGCGTGGTCTCGAGCCTCGCGCCGGTGCCGACGGTCACCGCCGTGGACAGGCCGAGTTCGGTCCGGCTCGTCGCCCCGGCGCCGCTGGCGAGGCCGCCGGTGCTGCCGTCGATGTTCGGGCTCGACAGGAGCGGCTTGAGCACCGCGTTCCGCGCGCTGCCGGTGATGTCGTAGGCGAGGATCGAGGCGGCGGCGCCGACCGCGGCGGTCGCGGCATGGGTGACGGTGTTGGTGGACTGGGCGCCGCTGCCGGCCAGCGCCCCGTAGCTGTTGGTGGTGATCTGCCCGTTGGTGGTCGCGGTGTGGTCGGCGTTCAGGAAGAACAGGCCGCTTCCCGTCCGGCCGGTGATCAGGTCGACCTTGGCGCCGCTGCCGAGGGTCGCGGCGGTGCTGCCGCCCGTCGTCGTGGTGGTGACGGCGGCGGCGCCCGAGACGAGGCCGCCCGAGCCGGCGGTGCCCGCCGCGAGGTTGTCGTCGGCCCCGGTCGCCGTGAGCGAGAACGAGCCGGCGCGGATCGTGTCCGTGGTGGTGACGGTGGCCGCGGTCTGCGTCGCGGATTCCGCCCGCGAGACCGTCGCACCCGCCGCCACGAGGCCGAGGCTGGCGCTGTTGGCGTTCGACCGCTGCTGCGTCGTGCTCGACGCGGCGAGCGACACCGCCCGCGCCACGTTGAGCACGGTGCCGGTACCGAAGCTGGCTGTGATCCGGCTGGAATTGGTCGCCTCGGTCACCGTGGAGTTGATGCCGATCAGGCCGCCGACCGCGCCGGTCGCCTCGGCCTGGGCGGTCGGGTTCGCGCCGCGGGCGAGGCTTGCCAGCACCGTCACCGTGTTGGCGGTGAGGCCGGTGGTGTCGGTGGAGGCCGCCACGGTGGCGGCCACGTTGGCGAGCGCGGTCGAGGCGCCGACCGCCGCGGTGCCCGCATTGATGCCGGTGGCCCTGGCATAGGCGGTCGGCATCGCGGTCGCCGTGACGACGACGTCGTCGGCCGCGATCGTGCTGCCCGAAAGCTTGGCCTCGACCGACGGCCTCACATCGACCTTGGCGACGGAGCCGCCGGCCGCCAGGGCCAGCAGGCCGCCGGCCACGGAGATGCCGAGCACCTGCGAATCGACCGTGGTGGTGTCGCTCGCCTGGACGGAGACGTCGCCCGCGGCCGTGACCTTGCTGTTGTAGATACCGGCACTCGTCGTGCTGGTGACGGTGTCGCCGGTGCCGGCGCCGCCGCCCGCGACGGCGACGCCGAAGACCGCGGCGTTGCCGGCCATGGCCGCGGCGCGGGAGCGGCTCGTCAGGCTCGCGTTCTCGCTCGCGGTGACGCTGACCGCGCCGCGGGCGGTGAGGCCGCCGGATCCGCCGAGATTCCGGACAGCGGCCGTGACGCTGTTGGCGATCACGTTGTCCGCCGCCGCGACGGCGAGGGAGAAGGAGGCGCCGCCGAGGAAGCCGAAGGCGGCCGCGACCGAGGCCGCGCCGGTCTCGACGGCGAGGACCGAGCTGTCGCGCGCGGCGACCGTGACGTCTCCCGCCGTGATCTTGTCGCCCGCGCCGTCGCCGTCGATCGACGCGCTCACCAGCGCGCCGATCCGGTTGTGCGCGCCCGCGCCCGCGCCGGCGGCGCTGATCGCGACCGCGCCTCCCGAGAGCGCCACGGAGCCCGCCGCGACCGTCGCCCGGATCGTCTGCCCGGAATCCGCCGTGACGGCGAGCGTGCCGCCGGCCTCGATCGTGGTGTTCTTCGACAGCGCCTCGATGACGAGGCCGCCCGATTGGGTCGTCTTGTCCCGGCCGTCGATCGTCTGCGTGATGGCGCTGCCGATGACGTTGACCGCGACGCCGGTGCCGATGCTGGCGCCGACCGCGACGCCGCCGATGCTCGCGCCGGCGGCGAGCGCCGCGACCTCGGCCTCGATCCGGCTGTTGTTCGCGGCCGCGACCGCGACGTCGCCCGCCGCCTTCAGCCGGGCCTCGCTGACCCGCGCGCGGGTGGTGCCGCCGATCATGTTGGTGGCGACGGCGCCGCCGCCCGCCACCGAGACGGCCACGCCGCCGCCGGAGAGGGCCACGGCGGCCGCGGCGACGCGGGCGCGGATGCTCGCGCCCTCGACGGCGGAGGTGTTGGGGTCGTCGGCCGGAACCTGCGCCGAGACGCGGATCGCGCCGGTGCGCCCGGTCACGGTGGCGCTGTCGATCCCGGCGGTGACGGCGTTGTTGATGACGTTCAGGGCCGTGGCGACGCTGATCGAGGGGGCGACGCCGACGCCGCCGCCGGCGGCGGCGACGGCGGCCGCGCCGACATCGACGCTGATCGCGGAGCGGTTGGTGGCGAACACCGTCACGTCGGCGCCGGTCACGCTGGTCGCGGTCCCGGTGATCGCGGCGTTGGTGGCGAAGCTGATCGCGTTGCCCGAGTAGCTGCCGGAGCCGGCCACGCCGACGGCGACCGCGGCACCGGTGACGACGACGGAGGCGGCCGCCACGGTCGTGTCGATGGTCCCGGCCGAAGTCGCCGTCACCGCGACGGCGCCCTGCGCGTTCGCCACCGTGTCGGCGATGACCGCCTCGACCTTGGCGCCGCCGTTGGTGTCGAGGGTCGGCTGGTCGAGCCGCTGGCCGCCGCTGACCGTCGTCCACTTGCCGATGATGTTCTGGGCGCCCGAGAGGCCGATCGCCACCGGAACGCTGGCGATGCCCGCGCCGCCGCCGCCCGCGGAGAGCGCGGCCACCGTGGCCTTGATCTCCTGGCTGCTCGTCGCGCCGACGCGCAGTCCCGCGCCGCTCGTGACCCGGTTGAGGGCCGTCTGCCCGGCCGCCTTCTCGATGGCCGCGCGGGTGTTCGTGGTGATGATGTTGACCGCCCCGGCGCCGCCGCCGGCGACCCGCACGTTGGCGATGCCCGCCCCGCCGACGCTGACGGAGGCCGCCGTCGCGATCGCCTGGATCGAGCCGCCGCTCTCGGCCTCGACCGAGAGGTCGCCGGAGGTCGAGGTGACGCCGGTCTCCGCGTTGCGGATGATCGCCTCGACGGTGTTGCCGACGATGTTGGTGGCCTGCGACAGCGACACGGTGACGCCGACGGCGGCGACGCCGGCGCCGCTGCCGGCGATGCCGGCTGAGCCGACGACCGCCGTGATGCGGGACGTGTCCTTCGCCGAGAGCGCGATCTTCGATGCGCTGACGCCGGCGGCGCCGTCGCCGTCGATGAAGGCGCGGGTCGCCACGGCGATGAGGTTGGTCGAGGCGACGCCGGCCCCGGCGACGCTGACGCCCGCCGCGCCGCCGCCCTGGATCGAGGCGGAGACCGCCGCGACGGCCGACCGGATCGTCTGGTTCGAGGTCGCGGTGACATCAAGCGCGTTGTCCGAATCGACGCTCGCATTGCTGAGATAGGCCTGGACCGGGGCGCTGTCCCCGAGGGTGACGTCGCGCTTGTCGCCGTTGCGCGCGACGGACCACGAGCCGATCCGGTTCTCGGCCCCGCCGATGCCGACCGAGACGCCGACGCCGGCCGCGCCGGCGCCGCCCGCCGCCGCCGCGGCCGCGGTGATCAGGGCCTGGATGTCGGAGGCGGCGTCGGCCGTGACCGCCGACTTGCCGCCCCGCACCGTCAGACGGCTGTCGGCGACGAAGGCATTGGTCCCCATCGTGATGACGTTGAGCGCGCCCGCGCCGCCGCCGCTCACCGAGACGCCGGCCGCGCCGCCGCCGCCGATCGAGACGGCCGCCGCCGCCGAGGCCGCGCGGATGCGCGCGCTGCTGCGGGCGCCGACCGTGACGCCGCCGCTGCGGGTGGTCAGACCGGCATCGACGTTGGCGATCGAGGCCTGGACGCCGCCCGCGATGTTGTTGATCGCCAGCGCGAAGCCGACCGCCACGCCGACGCCGGCCGCGCCGCCGCCCGCGCCGGAGAGCGAGGCGGCCCCGGTCACCGCCGAGATCTCGGCCGTGTTGGCGGCGGTGACCGTGACGCTGCCGGCCTTGATCCCGGCGCCCGCGCCGGTCCCGTCGCCGTCGATCGTGGCCGAGGTGATTACGCCGATGGCGTTGGCGGTGACGGAGCCGGCCGCGGTCACCGAGACGCCCGCCGCGCCGCCGCCCTGGATCGCGGCCGCGGCCGCGATCACGGCCGCGGAAATCTTCTGGCTCGCCGTCGCCTGAACCGTCAGGGCCCCGGCGACGTCGAGGATCGTGTTCTTCACCGAGGCCTGCACGGCCACGGCGCCCTTGTCCTTCAGCGTGTCCTTGCGGTCCGCATCCGCGCCCTCGCTCAGCCACTCGCCGATCCGGTTCTCGGCGCCGCTGACGCCGAGCCCGACGCCGACGCCGGCCGCGCCGCCGCCACCGCCGGAGGCGGCCGCCGACGAGATGATCGCCGTGATCTCGGACGACCCGGTCGCGGTCACGGTCAGGCCGCCGCCGCCCGCGGTGGTGATCCGGCTCGCATCCACCGTGGCGTTCACCGAGCCGAGGATGCGGTTCGACGCGAAGGCGCCGCCGCCCGAGACGCCGACGCCGGCCGCGCCGCCGCCCGCGAGGCCGACGC
>NZ_BPRD01000143.1 GCF_022179745.1 Methylorubrum podarium | reverse complement strand
GCAGAAGGCACCGCTGCGCTCGATCCGGCTCCCCCCACCCCCTGCCTCCTTCCACAGGGGCGAGGGCGTATGGGGCTTCACCTGAGATCAAGCTCGGTCGAGGCGGCGGCGCAAACGAAAGCGGGCGCGGGAGCCTCAGCTCCCGCGCCCGCCTCGAAACTCCGTCGTTCCGGCCGGAACGATCAGGCCGCCGTGCCGGCCGCCTCGGCCGCCGCCGCCTGATCCTCGACCAGCTTCCAGGTCTTGGTCTTGGAGTAGGGACGGGACTCCTCGATGAACACCGTCTGGCCGACCTTGGCCGCGTTGGCCTCGTCGTGCGCATGGTAGTTCTTCGAGCGGCGGACCGTCTTCTTCATCACCGGGTGGGTGAAGCGACGCTCCACCTTCACGACGATGGTCTTATCGGTCTTGTCGCTGACGACGACGCCTTGAAGGACGCGCTTGGGCATGTGGAATCTCCTCAGGCCTTGGCCGCGTCCAGCGTCTTCTGACGCTGCAGCGTGCGGACACGGGCGATGTCGCGGCGGACCTCACGGACCCGGGCGACGTTCTCGAGCTGGCCCGTCGCGCCCTGGAAGCGCAGGTTGAACTGCTCCTTCTTCAGGCTGATGAGCTCGTCGGAAAGCTGATCCGCCGACAGCGCGCGCAGATCAGACAGTCTCTGATCGGACTTCATGATCTCTTCCTATCAATCAGCGATGCGCTGGATGACGCGGGTGCGCACCGGCAGCTTCGCGGCACCGAGGCGGAGCGCCTCGCGGGCGATCTCCTCGGCGACGCCATCGACCTCGAACATGATGCGGCCGGGATGGACGCGGGCGGCCCAGTATTCCGGCGCGCCCTTACCGGAGCCCATGCGGACCTCGGTGGGCTTGGCGGTGACGGGGAGATCCGGGAACACCCGGATCCACACGCGGCCCTGACGCTTCATCTCGCGGGTGATCGCGCGGCGGGCCGCCTCGATCTGCCGCGCGGTGATGCGCTCCGGCTCCAGGCACTTGAGGCCGAACTGGCCGAAGTTCAGCTCAAAGCCGCCCTTGGCCGCGCCATGGATGCGTCCCTTGAACTGCTTACGGAACTTGGTCTTCTTGGGTTGCAGCATGGCAGCCTCTCATCATTCTCCAGGTGGCTCGCGATTACGCGTTGGCGTGATCGCGGCGGCCACGGCCACCACGGTCGTCGCCGTCACGCTCGCGGCGCCCGCCGGAACGGCCGCCCTCTTCCTGGGCGCGCTTGTCCTGCGCCATCGGATCGTGCTCGAGGATCTCGCCCTTGAACACCCACACCTTGATACCGCAGGTACCGTAGGTGGTGAACGCGGTGGCGGTGCCGTAATCGACGTCGGCGCGCAGGGTGTGCAGGGGAACGCGGCCCTCGCGGTACCACTCCGTGCGCGCGATCTCCGCGCCGCCGAGACGGCCGGCGCAGTTGATGCGGATGCCCTCGGCGCCCAGGCGCATGGCCGACTGCACGGCGCGCTTCATGGCGCGACGGAAGGCGACGCGGCGCTCGAGCTGCTGCGCGATGGACTCGGCCACCAGCGTGGCGTCGACCTCGGGCTTGCGCACCTCGACGATGTTGATCGTCACGTCGGCCTTGGTCATCGTGCCGACGAGCTTGCGCAGCTTCTCGATGTCCGCGCCCTTCTTGCCGATCACCACGCCCGGACGACCCGAGTGGATGGTGACGCGGCACTTCCGGTGCGGGCGCTCGATGACGATCTTCGAGACGGCGGCCTGCTTGAGCTGCTTCATGAGGGCGGCGCGGATGGCCACGTCCTCGTGCATCAGCTTGGCGTACTCGCCCTTCTCGGCGAACCAGCGGGAATCCCAGGTCCGGTTGATGCCGAGACGCAGGCCGATCGGATTGATCTTCTGACCCATCGGTAACTCCTCAGGCCGCTTCAGCGCGCACTTCGCGAACCACGATCGTGAGGTTCGAGAAGGGCTTCAGGATGCGCGCGCCGCGACCGCGGGCACGGGCGTGGAAGCGCTTGAGCACCAGCGCCTTGCCGACGAAGGCCTGGGACACGACGAGATCGTCCACGTCCAGGTCGTGGTTGTTCTCGGCGTTGGCGATCGCGCTCTCCAGGCACTTCTTCACATCGCGGGCGATGCGCTTGCGGGAGAATTCGAGGTCGGCCAGGGCCGTATCGACCTTCTTGCCGCGGATCAGCGCCGCCACGAGGTTGAGCTTCTGGGGCGACACGCGGAGCATCCGCGCGACGGCCTTCGCCTCGTTCTCGGGGAGCGCGCGGGGGGTGGCAGGCTTGCCCATCTCAGCGCCTCTTCGCCTTCTTGTCGGCCGCGTGACCGGGGAAGGTGCGGGTCGGCGAGAACTCGCCGAACTTGTGACCGACCATCTCCTCGGTGACGTAGACCGGGATATGCTTGTGTCCGTTGTGCACACCGAAGGTGATGCCGACGAACTGCGGGAGGATCGTGGAGCGGCGGCTCCAGATCTTGACGACCTCGTTGCGGCTGCCGCCGCGGGCGGCGTCGGCCTTCTTGAGGAGGTAGCCGTCGACGAACGGCCCTTTCCAGAGGGAACGTGCCATGGCTGTTACTTCTTGCGGTTATGGCGGCTGGACAGGATGAAGGTGTCGGTCCGCTTGTTGGACCGGGTCTTCTTCCCCTTGGTGGGCACGCCCCAGGGCGTGACCGGGTTCCGGCCGCCCGAGGTACGACCCTCGCCGCCGCCGTGCGGGTGATCGACCGGGTTCATGGCGACGCCGCGGTTGTGCGGGCGCTTGCCGAGCCAGCGGTTGCGGCCGGCCTTGCCCAGCGAGATGTTCATGTGGTCCGGGTTCGACACCGCACCGACGCTGGCAAAGCACTGACCGTGGACGAGGCGCTGCTCGCCCGAGTTCAGGCGCAGCGTCACGTAGCCCTGGTCGCGGCCGACGATCTGAGCGTAGTTGCCGGCGGAGCGGGCGATCGCGCCGCCCTTGCCGATCTTGAGCTCGACGTTGTGGACGATGGTGCCCACCGGCATCGAGCCGATCGGACCGGCATTGCCCGGCTTCACGTCGACGCTCTCACCCGCGACCACCTTGTCGCCCGGCGACAGGCGCTGGGGGGCGAGGATGTAGCTCTGCTTCCCGTCGGGGAAGGTGATGAGCGCGATGAAGGCGGTGCGGTTGGGATCGTACTCGATCCGCTCCACCGTCGCGGGAACGTTGAGGTTCTCGCGACGCTTGAAGTCGACGTTGCGCAGGACCCGCTTGTGGCCACCGCCGCGGAAGCGGACGGTGATGCGGCCCAGGTTGTTGCGGCCGCCCGAGGAGCTCTTGCCCTCGGTCAGCGCCTTTACCGGCTTGCCCTTGTAGAGCTCACGGCGGTCGACGAGCACGAGCTGGCGCAGGCTCGGCGTGACCGGTTTGAATGTCTTCAAGGCCATCGGCTTGATCCTAACGCTTCAAGTCTCAGAGGCCGGTCGTGACGTCGATCGTATCACCCTCGGCGAGGGTCACGATCGCCTTCTTCACGTCCGAACGCTGCCCGCGCTGCCCGCGGAAGAACTTCTTCTTGCCCTTGGTCGTGAGCGTGTTGACGCTCGTGACCTTGACGTCGAACAGCTTCTCGACCGCTTCCTTGATCTGCGGCTTGGTGGCCTTCGGGGCAACCCGGAAGACGACCTTGTTCTGCTCGGTAAGGTTGGTCGCCTTCTCCGTGATGACGGGGGAGACGATCACATCGTAGTGGCGCGGATCGGCACTCATTTGAAACGCTCCTCCAGCGCATCGACGGCGGCGCGCGTCAGCACGAGCGTGTCACGACGCAGGATGTCGTAGACGTTGATGCCCTGGACGGGCAGCACGTCGATCTTCGGGATGGCGCGGGCGGCGCGACCGAAGTTCTCGTCGACCTCCGAACCGCCGATGATCAGCGCGCTCGACAGGCCGAGCTTCTCGAAGCGCTCGATCATCGCCTTGGTCTTGTGGCTGTCGACCTTGATGTCGTCCACGACGATCAGGGTCGAGGCCTTGGCCTTCGACGACAGGGCGTGCTTGAGGGCGAGCGCACGGACCTTCTTGGGCAGGTCGTGGCTGTGGTCGCGCACCACCGGACCGAAGGCCCGGCCGCCGCCGCGGAACTGCGGAGCGGAGGCGGCGCCGTGACGGGCGTTGCCGGTGCCCTTCTGCTTGTACAGCTTCTTCGAGGTGCGATCGACGTCCGAGCGGTTCTTGACCGCGTGGGTGCCGGCGCGCCGCTTGGCGAGCTGGTAGCGCACCATGCGCTGCAGGATGTCGGCGCGCGGCTCCAGGCCGAAGATCGCCTCGTTGAGCTCGACCGAGCCGGCGGAGCCGCCGTCGAGCGTGGTGATATCGAGTTTCATCACGCGTTCTCCTCGGACGCAGGAGCGACAGCCTGGGCCTCGGGGGCCGCCTCGACCTGGGACGCGCCGGCGGAACCGTTCTCACGGAACTTGCCCGGCAGCGGCACGTCGGCCGGCAGCTTGCGCTTCACCGAGTCGCGAACCTGGATCCAGCCGCCGGCGACGCCGGGAACGGCGCCCTCGACGAGGATCAGGCCGCGCTCCGGATCGGTGCGCACGACCTTGAGGTTCTGCGTGGTGACGCGCTCGACGCCCAGATGGCCCGGCATCTTCTTGTTCTTGAAGGTCTTGCCCGGATCCTGGCGGCCACCGGTCGAACCGATCGAGCGGTGGGAGATCGACACGCCGTGGGTGGCGCGCAGACCGCCGAAGTTCCAGCGCTTCATACCGCCGGCGAAGCCCTTACCCGTGGTGGTGCCCGTCACATCGACGAACTGGCCCGGGATGAAGTGGTCCGCGGTGATCTCGGCACCGACCGGGATCAGCGCGTCCTCGGACACGCGGAACTCGGCGAGCTTCTTCTTGGGCTCGACCTTGGCGACCGCGAAGCGGCCGCGCTCGGCCTGCGACACGTTCTTCACCTTGGCCTTGCCGACGCCGACCTGGAGGGCGACGTAGCCGTCCTTCTCGGTCGTGCGGTGTGCCACGACCTGGCACTGATCGATTTGGAGCACGGTGACGGGCACATGCTCGCCAGCGTCCGTGAAGACGCGGGTCATGCCGACCTTCCGTGCGATGACGCCTGAGCGCATAGGTCTCTCCCTCGCGCGATGAAACGGTAAGCTCTAAATCCAGCGCGGACTTAGAGCTTGATCTCCACGTCCACGCCAGCGGCGAGGTCGAGCTTCATCAGCGCGTCCACGGTCTGCGGCGTCGGGTCGACGATATCGAGCACCCGCTTGTGCGTGCGCATCTCGAATTGTTCGCGCGACTTCTTGTCGATGTGCGGCGAGCGGTTCACCGTGAACTTCTCGATATGCGTCGGCAGCGGGATCGGGCCCCGGATCTGCGCGCCGGTGCGGCGCGCGGTCGAGACGATCTCCTTGGTGGACGCATCGAGGATGCGGTGATCGAACGCCTTGAGGCGAATGCGGATGTTCTGACCGTTCATGACCTGACCTCGGCGGAAACGTTGGAAGGGCGGGCGCGAGGGCCCGCCCCTCTTACGTCCCCTGTCGATGATGCCTTGCGGTGGCGGTTAGTCGTTGATGGCGGCGA
>NZ_BPRD01000142.1 GCF_022179745.1 Methylorubrum podarium | reverse complement strand
ACCCGGTCGGGCGCCTCGAAATCGACCACCAGCATGTTCACCGGCCCGTCGGTCTTGGTCTGGAGCTGGAAGCGGCCTTCGAGCTTCAGCGAGGCGCCGAGCAACACCGTGAGCGCCGCCGCCTCGCCGATCAGGCGGGCGACCGCATCGGGGTAGCCGTGGCGGCGCAGGATGGTGTCGATCGACGGGCCGAGCCGCACCGCGCGGCCGCGCAGGTCCAAGGCCTCGACGGCGAAGGGCAGCACGGCATCGTCGCCGCCTTCGAGTGCGGCGTTGGACGGCATGGAAGAAGGGGCGTGTCCGGAGCTCATGGGCTCTCCGTATCGGTGCTGAGAGAAGGGTGGGAGGGCGGCCGGTCCGGCGGCATCACGCCAAACCGGCGGAAGCGCAAGGGGCGGCGCACGTCCTCGACAGGCCCTCATATGGGGAGCGCAGCGCCGCGGCGCGAGACCGGCGCAGGATGCCGCCCGGCCGAGCCCGAGCCCGAGGCGCCGGCGGCGGCCGCCGACGGGGCGGGTCAGAAATCCGTGTGCAGGCGCGTCCCGAAGAAGTCGGCGGGGCCGCGGTCGCGGTTATAGGCCGGGTTCTCGACGTGCTGGTAGTCGAAGGTCATCGTCACGGCCTTCGTCAGGTTCAGCGCGTAGTAGACCTCGACCGCCCGCTCCGGGGCGTAGTTGTCGAGGCGGCCGTCGCCGATCAGCAGGCCGAGGCCCCCGTTGGCGAAATAGGCGCGGTGGGAGGGCGAGATCCGGTTCGCCGAGGCGCCGAGGCCGATCGTGTCCTGCGGCCGGCCCCAGGCGCTGCCCTTGAGCGACAGGCCGCCCGAGACCGAGCCGTCGACATCGGTGAACGACAGGCTCTCGTTGCGCCCGTCATTGACGCTCGCCCGGGCGAACAGGCCGAGATCGGGGGTGAGGGCCTGTTCGAGATTGAGGTACACGCCGCTCTTGCGCCGGGGCTCGCGGGTCGCGGCCACCGCGGTACCGATGTCGGGGAACGCGCCGGCCTGGGTCAGCGCCACGACCTGCCGGAAATTCGCGGTGTTGCCGACATTGGAGAACAGGCCCAGACGCAGCTTGCCCGGCTGATCGAGCACCGGCAGCGTGTGGCGCCCCTCGAACTCGATGACGGCGCCGGCCCGCTCGAACACGCGGGGGTCGAGCACGTCGGAGGAGGGCTCCTTCGGCACCTGCGTGTAGGCGGCGCGCACCGCGAACTCCGCGCGGTTGTACTCGACCATCACGCCCTGCGTGAAGCCGGGGAGGTTGGCCGGGAAGTCCCAGGCGGCCGAGGCCCACAGGCCCCAGTTCATGAAGTCGACCCGCGGGTCGTGGGCGTAGATGTTGCCGTCGAAGAAGTCGCCGAGCGCGAACTTGCCGGCGATCACGGTGATGCGCTCGACGTCGCGGGTGCCGGCGATGGAGTTCGGCCCGTCGGGCACCTCCTCGGTCTCGCCGCCGAGGCCGAAGGTCTGGCGGACGAAGTAGCGGTTCGAGCGCAGCTTCGGGAACGGCGCGCCCGCCTTCTGCGCCTCGCCGTTGACGAATCCGGCCACGCCCAGGGTCCGCGACAGGCCGAAGCCCTGGCTGAATTCCGGGTTGTAGTAGAGCTCGGTGCCCTCGAAGAGCTTGAGGCCGAGGAACAGCGTCGCGGTCGTCGTCGCCTGCGCCTGGTCCGGCACGAGGCTCTGTGGGCCGCGATAGGGCGAGCGGAAGCCGGTCACGCCCTGGTTCACGAAGGTGGTCTGACCGTGCAGCGAGAAGCGGGTGTCCTTCGGGACCTCGTCCTCCTCCTCCGGCACCAGGGTCAGCGCCTGAGGGTGCCAGATGAGCCGGGCCATCATCTGGTTGGAGACGAAGCCGGTGCGGGTCGTCACCGGCCCGCCGTCGAGGCCCGGCAGCGTGCCGAGGCCGAAGCGGCGGCTCTCGCCGAGATCGCTGTAGCGGTAGTCGATGCCGAGCGAGAGATGCGGATCGACCGCGAACTGCACGCCCGCGCCGAGGGTGAAGCCGAGATAGGAGATGTCGCGGGCGGCCGTCGCGGTCGGGCCGCCGGCCAGGTCCGGATAGGTCGCGAGCACCCGCCCGTTGGCACCGGTGAGCCCAACGGTTGCGTAGATCAGGTTGTTGCCGAAGGCGTAGCCGAGCCGCGCGCGGACGGATCCGAACACGTCGGTCTTCTCGCGAATCAGGGCGAAGGGCGGATCGATCGCCTCGTAGCCGAAGCCCGCCGCATCGGAGCGGGCGCCCCGCTTGAGATTGGAGCCGGCGAGGTCGGCCTCGATGCCGTAGACGAAGGCCCCGTCCTGCCAGTTCCAGCCGGCGAAGGCGCCGCCCACCACCGTGGTGGCGTCGCCGCCGAGGTCGCGGCTGCCGGTGGCGTCGCCCGTCGAGATCGTCCGGACCCGGCGCGAACCGATCGTGGTCGGCCCGAAATCGTAACTGCCGAAGGACGCGCCCGCGCTGCCCTGAAGCCCGGCATAGAAGCCGGACCAGTCGAGGAAGCGGGGCCGGGCGCGCTCCGCGAGGTCGGCCGCCGCCGCGGTCACGGCCTGCAGGCCGAGCAGAGCGGCGAGACCGGCCGTGACGGCCCGAATTTTTCCGATTGTCCCCGCGCGCGCCATGGACCTGCGCCAGCCCCCGCCGTCACCGTTCGAGCGGCCTAGCAGATGCCGTCGCCGCCGCAAGGCGCCTGCGACCGGCCGGAGCACGAGGCTTCAGGACGGTTGCACGGGCGCCACGACGACAGGGAGAAGCCGAACCATCCGACAGGACGATGACAGGCGCGTGGGAAGAGGCCGAAGAACGGTGGGACGGGGCCGAAGTACCGGATCGGCGGCTGCCGTTTCAGGTCCCGCGCCCACTTGCCGGGCGCAAGCGTAGCCCTAGCTCCGTGGGGCCTGAACCCCCATCAGGTTAGGCAGACTTCAGGGCGCACCGGCAACGGCGCGCCCTTTTTGCCTCGTCCGCGACGCGGATCACTCCGCCGGGGCGGCGGGTGCCTTGGCCGGAGCCGGCTTGGCGGGTTTCGCGGGCTTGGCCGGCACTTCCACGGGAGCGGCGGCGGCCTGCTGGTTCACGTCGGGCACGCGGGTCCAGGTCTGCGAGCCGCACAGCACCTTCAGCATGCAGCCCTGCACGTTCAGCTCGGCCTCGCTCTCGCGCTCCAGGCTGACCTGATAGATCTTGCCCTCGTCGGCGTTGTAGATCTCGCCGGCGAAGCCCGCATCCTCCGGCTTGAGGTTGTCGAGAAGCGTGAGGCCGATGATCGGCCGCACCCGCTTCTTCGGATCGGGGTTCTTCACGTCGGTGCGCGGCGCGCCGCCATCGTCGGTCGGGGACTTCAGCCAGACCACCTTGCCGCAGGCATTGCTGCCGCTCGGGCCGCAGCGGTCGATCCGGATCTTGGCGCGTCCATCTCCCGTCAGCCACGTGCCGGAGAGATCCTTGGGGGCGGCGAAGGCCGGGCTTGAGACCAGCAGAGCGGCGAGGCCGAGGGCGATGCGCATGGATTGGCTCCTGAGGCTGGGCCCGGATCGGGCCTATGGCTTGCGGAGGAGAGATCGCCCCGGCGGCGAGCCGGGGCAGGCGGACCGTCCGCCGACTTGAGCCCCCGCAATCCGGCGATTTTTCGGCGGTGTTGCGCTGAAGCCATGGCGGGGCCGAAAAAGGCCGAGCTTGCCCCGCATCGGCCCGCGGCGGCGGCCGCCCGTCACCGGTCGGTTGAGGGGCTACCGCTCCGCCGCTATAAGCCCGGCGCGCCGGCAGCCTCTCGGGCGGCGTTCGAGCCCGCCCTCATCCAGCGCGTCGCGCGACCCCTTTCTCCATGTCACCGGACCGGACCATGGCCAACGAGCGCACCTTCTCCATCCTCAAGCCCGACGCGACCCGCCGCAACATCACCGGCGCGGTCAACGCCGTGATCGAGGCCGCCGGCCTGCGCATCGTCGCCCAGCGCCGCATCCGCATGACCCGCGAGCAGGCGGAGAAGTTCTACGAGGTGCACAAGGAGCGCCCGTTCTTCGGCGAGCTCGTCGAGTTCATGACCTCCGGCCCCGTGGTCGTGCAGGTGCTCGAGGGCGAGAACGCCGTCGCCAAGTACCGTGAGGTGATGGGCGCCACGAACCCGGCCCAGGCCGCCGACGGCACCATCCGCAAGCAGTTCGCCGAGTCGGTCGGCGAGAACACCGTCCACGGCTCCGACAGCGCCGACAACGCCAAGATCGAGATCGCGCAGTTCTTCACCGACGCCGACATCGCCGCGTAAGGTTCGTCTCGCCGGCCTCGGGGTCACGGGGCCGGCGGGAGATACGCTCAAGCTTGCGCGGGGCTGACGATCCGGGCGCAATCCGGCCCAGTGTGACTCTCCTGCCCTAGCGGCGCGGGGCGGGCGGACCGAAGAACGGAAGCGATCGACGATCTCCCGTCTCTCTCGGATGTTCGCTCCATGCGCCTCACGTTTTCGCGCACCGGCCGCCTGCTCGTCGCGGCCGGCCTCGTGTCCCTGCTCGCCGCCTGCAACTCGGCCGGCCGCTCGACGCAGTACACCTCGCTCGAAGGCTACGTGCCCGATCCGGCGCTGAAGACCGCCACGAAGAGCAACCTGACCGGCCGCGTGCGCCACGCCTGCACCGTGACCCAGGCCAGGTTCCAGAAGGTCGCCGAGGACTCGCTCGCCGCCCCCTGCGGCTGCTACGCCGAGCGCACGCTCGCCGCCCTCGACAAGGACGAGATCGCCTCCTACCGCACCACCGGCTACTTCAACGACAGCGCCCGCGCCAAGGCGCTGAGCGCGCTCGACAGCTGCAAGCTGCCGCGCCCGATCGTCTGATCACCCTCCGCTCGATCGCTTCGGCCGCCGCCTCTCTCCTCCCCCTTATGGGGAGGAGGCAGGAGG
>NZ_BPRD01000141.1 GCF_022179745.1 Methylorubrum podarium | reverse complement strand
TGCCGCCGCGCTGGCGGCGCGACGACATCCCCGCCTATCACGGCGATTTGATCTCCGAGGCGTTCCGCTCTCCCTATTCCCGCTACCGCAGGCTGTCGGACGACGCCGTGGCCGACGGCCGGCTGGTCCCGCCCTTCGCGGCCGTCGCCGGGCGCGTCTTGGAGGCGGACGGGGTGCGGCTGCGCGCCCTGCCGTTCTCCAAGAGCCTCGACGACTGGGACGTGCGGCAGGCGGCGATGCGGGTCGCCGAGAACCGCTGTCTCGTGGCCTGGGTGCGACTGGAGACGTCCCTGCGGATCGCCCGCTACCGCTACGCGCTCGAACATTTCCTCATCGAGATGCCCGGCCGCGAGGCGGCTCCCCCGGAGCAGGCGGTCGCGTTCCTCGAAGGGCGAAGGGGGCTTCTCGATCCCCTGCTGCCGCCGGACGCCGCCGCCCGCTGCGGCCTCGTCGAGGCGCCGGAGGTGCTGGCCGCGCCGATCGTGGCCAAGCCGGTCGTCACCAAGTATTAGCGTCGCTTCCAACTCGGCAGGCCCACAGGTTCGGAGCGAACGGGATTGATGCGAACCATCGTCTACGCGGATGGCGGCTGCGACCCCAATCCCGGCCCCGGCGGCTGGGGTGCGGTGATCCAGGACCCTGCCGGCACCATCGAGCTCCACGGCGGCGAGCGCGCCACCACCAACAACCGCATGGAGCTGACCGCCGCGATCCGCGCCCTCGAGCATTTCCCCGAGGGCGCGCAGATCGAGATGCGCTGCGACAGCCAGTACGTGGTCAAATCCGTCACCGAGTGGATGCGCGGCTGGAAGGCGCGGGGCTGGCGCACCGCCACGGGGCCGGTGAAGAACATCGACCTGATGCAGCGCCTCGACGCGCTGGCCGCCGCCCGCGACGTGCGCTGGACCTGGGTGCGCGGCCATGCCGGCGAGGCCGGCAACGAGCGCGCCGACCGTCTCGCCGCCCTCGGCCGCCGCGAAGCCCTGGGCGAGGCGGTCCTGCCGCCCGCCGACGCCGCGCCCGCGCCCGCGCCGGCGCAGCCTGTGCACACCAAGACGGTGCAGGTGGCGCTGAGCGCGGACTTGGCCAACGCTCTGTCGCGGGCGGCAGGTCGGGCCGGCATCACCCCTCAGGCCTATCTCGAGGACGCCGTGCGGCTGGCGCTGGAGCTCAAACCGCCCGGCGTCGCCCGCGTCCGGGCCGAGTTGCAGAAGGCGTCCTGATCGGCGCGCGAGATCCAGGCGCGATGGACCCGTCCTTCTTCGATCGCCCCGCCGCGACCGTCGCCGCCGCCCTGATCGGCCATCGCCTGCTCGTGGACGGCGTCGGCGGCGTCATCGTCGAGACCGAGGCCTACGACCGGACCGATCCGGCTTCCCACAGCTTCGCCGGACCGACGCGGCGCAATGCCAGCATGTTCGGGCCGCCGGGCCGCGCCTACGTCTACCGCTCCTACGGCCTGCACTGGTGCCTCAACCTCGTCTGTGAGACTGGCAGCGCCGTGCTGCTGCGCGCGCTCGAACCGAGTGCGGGTCTGGAAACGATGCGCGCCCGCCGCGGACTCGACACGCCGCGCCTCCTCTGCGCCGGACCGGGCCGCCTCGCCCAGGCGCTCGGCATCGATCTGACCCATGACGGCCTGCCCCTCGACCGGGCGCCCTTCGCATGGGCGCCGCCGCCGGGGCCGGTGACCGTCGCCGCGACGACCCGCATCGGCATCAGCCGCGGGGTCGAGGCGCCCTGGCGCTTCCTCGTGCCCGGTTCGCCCTATCTCAGCCGGCCGCTGCCGCGGCCGAAGCCCGGCGCGGGGCCGGTCGCGGGGTAGGGGAGGGGGGTCAGGTCTCGGCCAGGCCCGCGCTCGACTGCGAGGGCGCCCGCCCGTGCGGCGTGCCGAGATATTCCTCCGAGCGCATCTCGATGAGGCGCGAGGCGGTGCGCTCGAACTCGAAGGCTTCGCGGCCCTCCGCGGCGGTGTAGAGCCCGGTCGGCTCGGCCTCCGCCGAGGCGACGAGCTTCACATGCGCGTCGTAGAGCGTGTCGATGAGGGTGATGAACCGCTTGGCCTCGTTGCGGTCCGCCTCGCCCATCACCGGGATCCCGGAGACGATCAGGGTGTGGAAGCTGTCGGCGAGCGCCATGTAGTCGGAGGCGCCGAGCGGCTGGCGGCACAGGTCGTCGAAGCCGAAGCGGGCGACGCCGCCGGCCTCCTCCGGCACCGGTACCGCGCGGCCCTTCACCTTGACCGTGCCCGGCATTCCCCGCGCCCGACCCGAGAGCGCCTTGAAGGCGGCGTCGAGCGCGGCCCCGGCCGCGGCGTCGGCCGGGACGTGGTAGACCGAGCTGCCGCCGAGCTTCTCCAGCCGGAAATCAGTGCGGGAATCGAGGCGCAGCACCTCGACCCGCTCCTTCAGCTCCGCCACGAAGGGCAGGAACAGGGCACGGTTGAGACCGCCCTCGTAGAGCCGGTCGGGCTCGACGTTCGAGGTCGCCACCACCGTCACGCCGCGCTTGAACAGCGCCCCGAACAGGCGGCCGAGGATCATCGCGTCGGCGATGTCGGTCACCGTGAACTCGTCGAAGCAGAGCAGCGTCGCCTCCGCCGCGAGCGCGTCGGCCACCGGCGGGATCGGGTCGTCCCCCTTCACCTCGCCGCGCTTGAGCGCCTGCCGGTGGGCGTGGATGCGCTCGTGCGCGTCGGCAAGGAAGCCGTGGAAGTGGACCCGGCGCTTCGGACCCGGCGCGACCTCGTGGAACAGGTCCATCAGCATGGTCTTGCCGCGGCCGACCGAGCCCCAGATGTAGAGCCCCCTGGGCGGCCCGGAATCGTCGTCCTTGCGCCCGAATAGCCAGCCCAGCGCGCTGCCCTTCTTCGCCCGGCGGCGGCGCTCGAGGTTCTGCACCAGCCGGTCGAGGGCCTGGACGAGGCGGATCTGCGACGGGTCGCGCTCGATCGCGCCCGAGGCGACCAGGGCGTCGTAGCGCTCGCGGACGCGTCCGGGCGGGGGCGCGCCGGCGCGGGCATGGTCGTGAGAGGCGTGGGAGGGGGCGTGACTCTCGGGCATCCCGGCCGATCGTTCGCGTGAGGAGGCGCCTCGTTCGCCGAGCGAGCCGGCGGAGACGGGGGTGTGGCCCGCCCGCTCTGCCGCGCCGCGGCACGGCGATCAAGCCGGCACGGGTCAACCCCGCAAACATCCGCCCCGATCCGAAGCTGCGCCGCGGCCGGTGTGATGCCCCGCAGCGCGATCGTCGCTTCGATGACCGAGACGACTTACCGGGTGATGCGGGCCACTCTCAGCGCCTGATCGAACATCGCGCCGAGCGAGGCGGTGATGTCGGCCTGCGTGTTGGCCGTGTAGAAGAAAGTGGGAGACGCGCATCGCCGGAGGGGGTCGGCGAGCGTCGGGCTGAATCCGTTGACCAGATTAACCTCTTTGACGATACCACCGTTGGTGGTGTAGCTCTTGACGTAATTGTACGGGATGTACAGGATCGAGATGGTCGCGCCGGCGTTCTTCAACTCCGTGCACTTGGCCGGATCGATCTGGGCGGGCTGCGAACCATCCCAATCGGCGTAGCGGTAGCCCGAGAACTTCGACGGATTGCCGGGGTACGTCTTCTTGTCCTTCCATGAGGAGTAGGTCTGGCTGTTCTGCATGCCGTCGGTGATGAGGAACACGAACGGCCTTGAGTTCGTCGTGCTGGAACCGTTGCCAAAGGTCTTGATGGTCGATTTCATCTGGGGCAGCGCCGTCTCGAAATGGGTGCCGCCGCTGCCGGTGCCGGTGGTCGGATCGTTGTTGGTGTAGAGCTGCGTGCTGCCGGTATCGAGCAGGTTGGTGAAGGCCAAGGGCCAGGTCTTATTGCAATCGGCGGCCGTCTTCAGCGAGGCCAGGGAGTTGGTGGTGTCGCTGAGGGTGACGAGCGTCGCCAGCCGGTTGATGAACGGGTAGATGCCGATGCGGTACTGGTTCGGAACGACCGGAGTCGAGGCTCGCTTGAGGAGTTCGCAGACGGCATTGTTCACCGCATCGGACCGCAGCTGGATCTTTCCGGCTGCCAAATTCCAGCCCTTGCTGTTCGGGAAGTGGCACGCGAACTGGCAGTTCCCGTCATTTTCAAAGCTCTTCTTGGCGAGTGCCTCGGCGTCGGCGTCGGTCGTCGGCAGGCCCATGGAACCCGACACGTCGACCATCAGGTAGAAGTCGAGATAACTTGCGAGGTCGGCCGAGGCGGTGACCGTATTGCTGAGGGACGTCGTCGAGACTCCGAAAAGCTTCCCGAAGATGCTCGGTATCGATGCCGTGTAGCTGATCGTCGCGGTGAGCGTCTGTCCGGACCGCGTCACATCCGGCGGCGACAGATTGACCGTCGCGAACGAGACGCTGCCGGCATTGATGTTGAAGGCCTTGATGGCTTGGTTGCGACCCGCCGTGAGTCCGGCCGACACCACGTCGCTCTGCTTCGCGTTGGCGGCGATGTAGTCCTTGGCGGTCACGACGCCCGCGAGCGCCGCGGCATCCGCCGCGTTGTCGAGCCGCGTCTTGCTGGTGATCGCCATGCCGTAATCGACCCCGAGGCCGACGATGCCCAGCGTCGGGAGCAGCGCGAGGGCGAACATGACGTTGATGCTGCCGCCATGATCGGCGGCCAGCGCCTTCGTCCGGTCCTTGAGCCGGCCGGCGCGGGTCAATAGCCGGTACATTTGTTCGCGATCCCGTCGTTGTTGGTCGTGTCGTAGCTCACTAGCGAGGCGTAGCGAGGCTGCACGTAGGCCGATCGTGCGATCCGCACCGGGGGAACGAAGCCGGAGCCGAAGGTCGGCTCGAACTCGAACACCACGTCGATCGCCACCAAAGATCCGGGCCCGAAGGCGGAGCGTGGCAGCGTGGTTCGGGTCGGCGGTGCGTTGTCGTTGGCGGGCAATTGCGCCGTGTCGCAGGGCCGGTAATTGTCGCCGCTGGTCGGCTGATGGGTGCCCGTGCTGGTCCAGACGACATTGGCGTCGTAGCAGGCGCTCAGGTCACCGCTGGTGTTCGTGTTGCTCTGGCACGTCGCGTTCTTCGCGGTGAACTGGATGGCGGCGTAGTTGATCGAGATGGTCTGCCACCATGCCACGCCGCGTCGCTTGGCATCCTTCATGGCGTAGGGAAACAGGACCAGCGTCGAGTCGTAGCTGAAATGCACGTCGGTGGCGTTGACCAGCGCGACGGTCGTGTTCTTCGGCGGCACGGCCTGCGAGACCATCTGGCTGATCGAGTGGGCGACCAGTTCGACCTTACGGGTCGCGTCGATGTAGGCGACGATCTGGATGCTGGCGAACATGATCAGCAGCAGGGTGGGGAGGATCAGCGCGAACTCGACGGCGGCCATGGCGCCCTCCGCCGCGCGGAAGCCTTGGGCCCGCGTCCCGAGAAAGGCGCAAACGGCTTGAAGCCGCGCCGCGCCCGGACGGGCCGGGCCGCCCTTCGCGGCCGGATCGGGCCGCGCCGCCGGCAAAGGCGTGGGGATGGGCCGGGCCGCCATCAGTACTGCTCGTTGCGGAAGGCTGCGGCCGAGACCGCGAGATAGGCCGGCTTGCCCTTGTAGGTCGCTCCGCCGCTCAGCCAGGAGGCGATCGGGGTGGGGAGGAAGGTGATCGGATAGACGACCTGCAGGTACTGGTAGTCGCCCCGGGCCCCCAGATTGAGCACGCCGGTCCCGGTCGCCAGGTTGGAGACGATGACACCGTTCATGTCGGAACTGACGAAGGAGTAGTAGCCGCCGGGCTGGACCGCCTTCG
>NZ_BPRD01000140.1 GCF_022179745.1 Methylorubrum podarium | reverse complement strand
GGGCAAGCCCGACATCCGGAGGGGGGAGAGGGAAGCATGCCCGCTCCAGCGTCGAGAGGCGCTCAGGTGCTGAGCTGGTCGCGCAGCGGCAGCTCGCGCACCCGGCGTCCGGTGGCGGCGAAGACCGCGTTGGCGATGGCCGGCGCGACCGGGGGCACGCCCGGCTCGCCGACGCCGCCGAGCGGGCTGTCGTAGTCGTTCGAGGGCACGAGATGGACCCGCACCGCCTTCGGGGCGGCGTCGATGCGCAGGACCTCGTAGCCGTCGTAGTTGGCCTGCTGCGCCCGGCCGTTCTTGAAGGTGATCTTCGAGGTGAGCGCGAGGCCCATCCCCATCACCACCGCGCCCTCCATCTGCGAGCGGACGCGCTCCGGGTTCACCTGCGGCCCGCAATCGACGGCGATGTCGATGGCGTGGACCTTCACCTGGCCCTTGTCATCGACCTCCACCTCGGCCGCGACCGCGGTGTAGGTGACGAAGCTGTAGTGGCCGGCGATGCCGAGACCGCGGCCCTTCTCCAGCTTGCGGCCCCACTTGGCGCCGTCGGCCACCGTCTCGATGACGCGGCGCAGGCGGCCGGTATCGACGGGGTAGCGCTTCGGGTCCTCGCCGTAGTTCCAGACGTCGCCGATCTCGGTCGGGTCGATCTTCCGGGCCGGTCCGATGAGGTCGAGCAGGTAGTCCTTCGGATCGCGGCCCGCCGCGTGGGCGAGCTCGGCCACGAAGGACTGGATCGCGAAGGCGTGCGGGATGTTCGAGACCGAGCGGAACCAGCCGATCCGGGTGTGGGCGGAGGCTTCCGGGTTCTCGAAGCGCAGGTTCTTCAGGGCCAGCGGGTTGTTGACGAGGCCCATGCCGAGCTCGAACGGCAGCTCGTGCTTCGGATCGGGGGCGAAGATCGAGCCGATCGTCGGCGCGACCGAGCGGTGCAGCCACGCCACCGGCATGCCCTTGTCGTCGAGGCCGGCCTCGATCCGCTCCACCGAGATGGTGTGGTAGTAGCTGTGCTGGATGTCGTCCTCGCGGGTCCAGACCAGCTTGACCGGCGCGCCGTCCATCGCCTGGCTGCACAGCGCCGCCTCGACCACGTAGTCGGGCTTGGACTTGCGGCCGAAGCCGCCGCCGAGCAGCGTCACGTTCACCCGCACCTTGTCGGCCGGGAGGTTGAGGCGCTTCACGACGCGGTCATGGGCGGCCTGCGGACCCTGAGTGCAGGCCCAGATCTCGCAGGCGCCGTCCTTGATCCGCGCGACCGCGGCCGGGTTCTCCATCGGCGCCTGGGCGAGGTGGGGCACGAAGTACTCGGCCTCGAGCTTCGTCTTGGCGGTCTTCATCGCCGCATCGACGTCGCCCGCGACCCGCACGACCTTGCCCGGCGCGCGGGCAGCCTTCTCCAGTTCCTTGCGGAAGGCGTCGGTGTCGTAACCGGCGTTCGGGCCATCGTCCCAGGTCACCTTCAGGGCCTCGCGGCCCTTCATCGCCGCCCAGGTGTTCTTGGCGATCACCGCGACGCCGCCGAGCGGCATGAACTCGGACGGGATCTCGCCGCCGTCGATCTTGAGGATCTTCACCACGCCCGGGACCTTCTTGGCCTCGGTGTCGTCGTAGCTCACGACCTTGCCGCCGTAGACGGCCGGACGGGCGACGACGGCGTAGAGCATTCCGTCGAGCTTCACGTCGAGGGCGTAGATCGCCTTGCCCGTCGTGATGTCGTGGTTGTCGATGAGGCCGATCTTGCCCTTGCCGATGTAGCGGAAGGCTTCCGGCTTCTTGAGCGCCACGCTCTCGCGGGCCGGCACCGGCAGGCCGGCGGCGGCCTCGGCGACGTCGCCGTAGCCGAGCGTGCGGCCGGACTTGGCGTGGGTCAGGACGTGGTTCTCGGCCTTCACCTCGCCGGCCGGCACGCCCCATTGCTTGGCGGCGGCCTGGATCAGCATCAGCCGCGCCGCCGCACCCGCATGGCGGAAATGCTGGAAGAAATGGCGGAGCGAGCGGGAGCCGTCGGTGTCCTGGTTGCCGAAGCGGGTCTCCTCGCCCCAGGCCTGGACCACCTTCACCTTCGACCAGTCGGCCTCGAGTTCGTCGGCGACGGTGAAGGCGATCGAGGTGCGGACGCCCTGGCCCATCTCGGAGCGGTGGTTGGTGACGGTGACGGTGCCGTCCTTCGCGATGGCGACGAAGATCTTCGGGTCGTCGCGCCAGCCGTTGGGCATGCCGTCGGCGCCGAATTTCTTGGCCTTCTGCTCCTCGGTCTGGCCCTCGTCGGCCTTGGCGCGATCGGTGAGCGAGAGGGCGAGCACGAGGGCGCCCATGCCGCCGAGGATGCCGCGGCGGCTGACGTTGTCGATCCGGACCGGGCCGGCGTCGGAGGCGGCGAGGTCGGCCATCAGCTTGATTTCGTGAATCACAGGCGGTCTCCCTTGGTCGCGGGCGCCGTCTGGCCGGCAGCCTGATGGATCGCGGCGCGGATGCGCGGATAGGTGCCGCAGCGGCAGATGTTGCCGCTCATGTTTTCGTCGATCTGTGCATCGGTCGGCTTCGGGCTGTCCTTCAGGAGCGAGGCCGCCTGCATGATCTGGCCGGTCTGGCAGTAGCCGCACTGGGCCACGTTCAGATCGCGCCACGCCACCTGGACCGGGTGGTTGCCGTCGGGCGAGAGCCCTTCGATCGTCGTGATCTCCTGGCCTTCCGCCGCGGAGACGGGGGTGACGCAGGCCCGCGCGGCGGTGCCGCCGAGATGGACTGTGCAGGCGCCGCACTGGGCGATGCCGCAGCCGAACTTGGTGCCGGTCAGGCCCAGTTCGTCACGCAGATACCAGAGCAACGGCATCTCGGGATCGCCGTCGAAGCTGCGTTCGGCTCCGTTGACCGTGAGTTTTATCATCGCTGCCATCTGCCGTTTCAGATTGGAGGGCGCGCGAGCGGAAGGGATGCCCGCCCGGCCGCCGGATCGATCTGCCGTACCCCATGGATGCCGTACCGGGACCGGTCCGAAGCCCGACGGGCGGGTGGATCGGTGCCGTGGCGGCCGGTTCACGGGCGATGCCGTCCGGCTCTTGGTGATGCTGTCGTCGGTCGCGGGGGCGGCGTTGTCGCTCCGCCGCGACGATGCGGACGCCGTGGAGGGGCCTCGACTGCATTTCTTATCTGCAATTAATCAGAACTGGGAGGCTGTGGCAATCGCACGACTCGGTCGTGGCCGAGGCTTTCGCGCTGCGGAGGGGGAGTCGGGCGCGGTTCGGGCGAAACCGCGGAACCGTCTGTGCGGTCGCGCACACGAGCGTTGCAGCAAATGCTGCATCGGCCCGCCCTCTCCCACTCAACGGCGGTCGTGGTCGGCCTTCACGGCTTCGGGCAGGGCGGCGTACCACTCGGCGTAGGGCGTGTTGGCGATCATGCGCCGGTTGAGGTCGGGCGCGCCGTCCGTCCACCAGACCGGTCCCCGCTCGCCGAGCCCGTTCTTGGCGACATCGACCGCCGCGCGGGCGCGGACGAGCGCCGCCTCGTCGCCGGAACGCTTGGCGGCGCGCACCGCGCGGCGGGCATCCATCAGGTCGCGAACCAGGCGGTCGCGCTGCATCGGTTCGAGATCGGGCCGGTGCCGCCGCCACAGCCGGCCGTGCACGACGATGTAGCGCCCGTCCGGCGTTTCCAGCACCCGCATCGTCGCTCCCCTGCACTGACCTTCGGGCCGGCCCCTCAGGCGAAATCGCCGATCTTGTCGGCGACGACGTCGGGCGCGGTCACCGAGGCGTGGCCCGCCTGCCAGAGGCGGTGCTCGCCCGAGCCCGGCGGATGGGGGTTGCCGTCCGGTGCCTCGCGCCGTTCGGCGGCGCGGCGGCCGTCGAGATAGGCGGGCTCCCGCGTCTCGTCCGGACCGATCCCCGTGGCGGGACCCTCGCTGCGTTCCATGGTGCGCCCTCCCATGCAGGCCGTCTTTGCCGACGGCCCTTCGCGAACTTGCGAATCTACCGCTGCCCGCGGCGATGGCGAGGGGGATGACGAAACAACCGGACCGCGCCTTGGTTGGGGCGAGGTTTCCGTTCGGGCGGAGTTCACTTAAGCCGCGCTTAGAGTGCCGCGCGCGAGTCCGGCCCGTTCGGGAGACGGGAGGGCGCGACGCGCGTTTCACGAGAGATTGCCGGCCGCGCCGCCCGGCCGGCGGCACCATGCACCACCGAATACGGCCCCGAGGACGCCCGATGAGTCGCCTGGACGAACTGAAGAACGACCCCGCTTTCCGCCAAGCCGCCCTCGCGGTGCGCGGGGCGGCCAGTACCCTGAGCGGCCGGGCCATGACCCACGAGGAGGCCGAGCTCCTCGTGAGCTTCGCGCTCGCCACCTACGCCAATGCCGGCGGCCTCGCCGAGCCGAGCCTGAGCCGGCTCGCCCGCTTCGCCGGCAAGGTCGAGCCCGACGCGAGCTTCGAGAGCATGCTCAAGCACTGAGACCGGAGGGGGCGGCGGGCCGCCCTCTCCTTTCGACCTCGCCTTTCGCCCTCAGCCGAAGGCGCCGACCTCGTGCTGGATGATCCCCGAGATCTCCCGCACCCGCTCGAACATCCGCCGGATCGGGCCGAATAGGGTATTATGCTCGGTCTCGTAGGTGCCGACGTCGCGCGGTCCCGGCGGCTCGCCGAAATTGAGGCCGAGCGTCGGGTCGGGCGTGACCGGATAGATCTCGTCGAGCAGCTTCAGGCAGCCGTCGATGTCGAGGCGCAGGAAGCGCTCCAGCAGCATCTCCCGGGTGAGGCCCGCCTGCGGCCGGAAGCTCGGGATGTGGGCGGCCAGGAACCAGATCCGGTGGATCAGCGCGAGGCGGATCGCGTGGAGCAGGGCGAGCCGAGTCGACATCGCGGCAAGGTCCGGCGCCGCGGCCTGGAGGAACAGCCCGTCGCGGGTGAGCCGGCCGAACAGGCGCCGGAGATCGGGGGCGAGGTTCAGCCGCTCCAGCGCCGCGGCGATGGTGACGAGCTCGTCGCGCCGGGCGTCGCGCCGCGTGCGGCGGGCGCGCTCCAGCCAGACCGCCGGGTCGAGGGTGTCGATATAGGCGCGCATCACGTCGAGGTCGCCGACGCTGGCGGCGTGCTGCACGAGGCGGAAGGCGCGGGAGAAGCGCACGGAGTTCGCCCGCATGTGGCGGAACAGCTCCGGCGCCCGGTGCGCGGCGCGGCCGACGCCGTGGAGCGAGTTCGCGAGATAGCCGAGCTGCTGCAGGATCGCGTTGTTGGGGATCGCCCGCATCTGGCGCGGATGGGTGATGGCGGCCGGGCCACCGCCGTCCGACTGGCGCGCCACCGGGCGCGAGCCGGTGCGGTCGATCAGGCTCGGGCCGAAGGTGCCGAGCAGGGCCGCGTAGCCGCGGTCGTCGACCAGCGTCTCCATGTCCTGGCGGACCACGCGGAAGAACTCCGCGGCGAAGTCGGCCTCCTCGTAGATCGGGTCGGCGACGGGGGCGGCCGCCCGGTCGTTGAGGGCGTAGTCGGCGAAGGCGTCGTCCTCGGTCAGCGCGTCGGCGAAGACGTGCTCGGCGATGCGGGCCACCGAGGCGCCGGCGAGTTCGGGCGAGCCGAACATCAGGTAGCCGTCCGAGCCCTGGAAGCTCGATTCGAGCCGCTCGCGGATGCCGGCCTTCGCGTTGCGCCGACGCGAATCCTCGGGCGCGAGGTAGGCGAGGCGGTCGCGCAGGCTCGTCGGGTGGGCGCCGCGGCCGATCGACTCGCCGTGGGTGTCGAAGATGACGAGCTCGATGTCGGACAGCCCGTTCTGCGTCATCAGCTCGGTGATGCGCAGGCGCAGGCGCTCGATCCAGAAGGTCGCAGCCAACTGGCCGACATAGCGCCCGGAATCCGAGTAGCCGAACTGCACCGAGAGCCGGCCGAGCCGCTTGAGGTGGGCGCGCCAATGCGGGTTGCGGAGCGCGTCGTCGAGGACGCGGATGCCCTGTTCCAGCGCGCTCGCCGTCTCGAACAGCGGCGTGATCTCGAGCTTGTCGGAGATGCCGTAGTGGCGCGCGAGCCAGAGGGCGGCGAGCAGGGTGTAGCCGGTCTCGGTCTCGGCGATGAGGAAGCGGACCGGGTGGGTGCCGTCGACGTGCTTGAGGATCTGGGTGATCGTCATCATCAGCCGCGCGGCCGAGGCCCGCTCGGCAGCGAGCGCGCCGAAATCGACCGGCACCGGCCGCACGTCGTTGAGCAGCGTGTTGATCGCCGCGAGGTGCGAGCGGCGCTGCGCGGCGTCGGTCGGCTCGCCCTCCAGTTCGATGACGCGCCGCACGGCGTTGTGGATCTGGCTGGCGTTGAGCCGGAAATGCGGCAGGGCGTTCGAGAGGCCGTGGGCGGCGACGCCGGAACGCAGCACGGCGATGACGCGGCGATCCGCGTCGGTCTCGGCAGCGCCGAGCGCGGCGGCGAGCCCGGCGAGGATCGGCCCGGCATCGGTCTGCGCCCGCTCGCGCTCGATGATGAGGCCGAGGGCGAAGCGGTGGACCGCCTCCAACGAGGGCTTGGTGCCCAACAGTGGCGCGCCCGCGAGCTGACGCTCGACGGCCGCCCGCGCGCCCGCGGTCAGCTCGCGCACCACGCGGGTCGCCGGGATGTCCGGCAGGTCGCGCAGGAGGCGGTCGAACTGCATGCGCTTCGAGATCAGCCGGTAGCGCATGGTGTCCCACCAGCCGATATCGGTGCGGCCGTCGGTGTCGCAGCCGACCCAGCTCGCGATGGCGAGCGGCTTGGTCACGAGCTCGGTCCAGCGATCCGGCCAGCGGGCGCGGGCGGCGTCGAGGATCGCGCCATTGAAGGCGTCGATCGCCGCGCGGCCGTGGTTGGCGGCGACGCAGGCCTGCTCGAACTCGTCGTCGAGGCTGATCTGCGGGTCGGGCCGGGTCGAGCGGGCGGCGGCCTCGCCGATGATCGGCGCGCGCTTGTCGGCGTCGGCGAGCGAGGCGGCCCGCGCGATCAACTCGGCCACGGCCCGCGGCATGCCGAAGGTGGGGTGCGCCGTGAACACCGCCGCGAAGGCGGTGCGGCCGACGCGGTCGCGGAACGTCTCGAAGTCGCCCGAGCCCCGCGCCACCGCCGCCACGAGCCGATTCGCGAGCTCCGCCACGGGGGCCGGCTCCCCGGTCGAGGCGTCGGCATCGAGGCCGACATAGCCGCGCAGCCGCTCGGCCCGGGCGGAAAGAGCCCGCCGCCGCAGGGTGGCGAGCAGGGCGTCGAGATCCGATTCGCCGATCTCGTCGCGGTCGAGCCGGCGGGTGATCGCGAGCGTCACGGCCAGCACGGGGTTGCGGAACGGGTCCTCGCTCGCCTGCTCGCGGGTGCGTGCGACGAGGTCGAGAAGCTCGGCCTCCAAATCGGGGGCGTCGCGATCCGTCGCCCGCGCGGGGGCTGCCGCCGGTTGGGCGGGCGGGGCGGCGGGGATCGGCGCGGGAGGCTGCGCTTGGCCGGAGCGGGGGTCTTCGAGGGGCATCGAGCGTTCCTGAGCGTGAGCGGCCGGTGACCGTCGGGCGGAGGCGACCACGCGGTTCTCACCCTTCGGCCCGCGACGCAAGGACCGTTCCCGAATGGGAGGCCGTGTCCCCAGCAGGTGCAACGGCGCGCGATCCGGTCTAGGGTCGGCCCGATCATGGAAACCCTGGTGATCCTGGCCGCCGTGGCGGCGACCCTGCTCGCCTGCATCTTCGTGGTCACGCTCTCCAGAGGGCCGCGCCGGCCTCCCCTGCGCCTCCCCCGCGAGGAGGAGTGGGCCGACGACGCGGATGCCGTCTCCAAGGTGCTGATTGGCCGGCAACCCAGTCCGATCGACCGCGGGGCGCAGGTGCTCGACGCCCGCGTGATCGATGGCGGGACCGCCGACGGTCCGATCATCGAGGGCGAGGTGGTGGACACCTCCGTACGTCCCGTGCACGGGAGCGACCCCGGGGATTCCCGAAGGTTCGACGCGGAAGAACTCGATAGCCGGATGCTCGATCAACTTCTCGACCAGCAGGACCGGGCGCTGAAGCAGACGCTGGAGCCCGCCCCGACCCCGCCCAACGAGGCGAAGCACCGGACGGCCCGATGAACCCGATGAGACGGCTCGGTCCGATCACCGTACTCGCGGCCTGGATGGCGCTCGGCCCGGCGATGATTCCCATGGCTCTCGCGCAGGACGAGGCGCCCGCCGAGTCCGAGGCGGCGCCGGAAGCGCCGAAGCCCAAACCCAAGCCCAAGCCGCGGCCCAAGCCCCGTCCGAAGCCGCAGGCCGAGCCTGAGGCCAAGCCCGAGGCCAAACCCGAGGCCAAGCCCGCATCGCGGCCGGCCGAGGCGGCGCCCGCGGATGCCAGGGCTGCGGATCCGAAGCCGGCGGCAAATCCGATCCCGTCGGCCGTCCCGGCGCCGGCCGCGACGAACTTCGCCGCGCCGCCGGTCGCCTGCGAACCGGGCGAGGCCGTCCGCTACCAGGGCACCGCCACGAGCATCGCCAAGACCATCGAGCTGTGGGTGACCCGCAGCGGCGCCATCACGATCGACAACCCCCTGCGCCCGCTCACCCCCGACACGACCCGCGTTCTCCAGGTCGTGGTCGCCGGCAAGGTCGCCACCGCCTACGGGCCGGACCTGCTGTCCCTGCGCCGGGGCGGATCCCCGGCGACGCTGGAGGGGACCATCGGCGGCAGGATCCAGTGGGACGCGTCCCTGGTGCCGCTCCCCGACAACCTGCCGATCAACGCGGAGACCGGCGAGCCCCTGGCCGAGCTCCGCTTCCGCGAATGCGGCGCCGCGCCCTCGGGCAAGCTCCTGCCGCCGCCGAAGGCCCGCCGCATGGCGCCCACGCCCGAAGCCGTCGCGGCGGAGGCGGAGAAGGCGGAGAAGGCCGCCAAGGCCGCGGCGCGCGACGCCGCGAAGGCCGCCGGCGTGAAGCCGGCTCCCCATCTCCCGCCGCCGCGCGCGCCGGGCTCGGCCCTGCCGCAGGGGGCGATTCCCTGACGCAGCCGCCCGCCATCCTCGTGGTGGGCGGGGCCGGCGCCTTCGGGGCGCGGCTCGTCGCCGGCCTCGCCGCCACCACCGACCTTCGCGTGATCGTCGCCGGCCGCGACCTGGCGCGGGCGGAGGCCGTCGCCCGCACCGTGCCGGACGGGCGCGGGCGGGCCGCGCGCCTCGACGCGACGCGGGCGGAGGCCGCACAGCTGCGGGCGCTCGGAGCGGCGGTCGTGGTCGATGCCGCCGGACCGTTCCAGGGCGGCGTGCCGACGCTCGGCCGCGCGGCGATCGAGGCCGGCCTGCCCTATCTCGACCTCGCCGACGGGCGCGACTTCGTGGCGGCGTTCCCTGCCCTCGACGCGGCGGCGCGGGCAGCGGGCGTCGTCGCCCTCACCGGCGCGAGTTCGACCCCGGCCCTTTCGAACGCGGCGCTCGACGCGCTCACCGCGGGCTGGCGCTCGGTCGAGACGGTGCGGGTCGCCATCGTGCCGGGCAACCGGGCGCCCCGCGGCCTCTCGGTGATGCGCGCGATCCTCTCCTATGCCGGGCGGCCCGTGCGCGTGCTGCGGGCCGGCACGTGGCAGAACCGGCCCGGCTGGGGCCTGCTCGACCGGATCACCGTGCCGGGCCTCGGCCGGCGCTTCGCCAGCCTGTGCGAGACGCCCGACCTCGACATCCTCCCCGCCCGCTTCCCGACGCTGCGGACGGCCCTGTTCCGGGCCGGGCTCGAACTGCCCGCGCTGCATCTGGGCCTGAGCCTCGCGACCCTGCCGGTGCGGTGGCGCCTCATGCCCTCGCTCTTGCCCTCCCTCCTGCCCTTCGCCCGACCCTTCCTGGCGATGGCGGGCTGGCTCGACCGGTTCGGCAGCGACCGCGGCGGCATGAGCGTCGAGGTCCTGGGCCGCGACGCCGCCGGGCGGCCGAGCCGCGCCGTGTGGAGCCTCGTCGCGGAGGCCGGCGACGGCCCCTTCGTCCCGACGCTGCCGGCGCTCGCCGCGATCCGCCGGCTCACCGATCCCGCCGCCGCGCCGATCCCGCCCGGCGCCC
>NZ_BPRD01000139.1 GCF_022179745.1 Methylorubrum podarium | reverse complement strand
GCGCCGAGCACCAGGGCGTGGATGGGGGCGCCCAGGTTCTTGGCGGCGGTCAGCGCCTTCAGCGTGCCGTCCTTGATCTGCCCGTTGGCGTGCTCGACGTAGAGGAGCGTGGTCATCGGCGAAACTTCTCGAAAAGAGGGGAGGCGCGCCGCTCGACCGGGGGCCGGGAGCGGCGCCGCGCGAATCGGGGCCGGATCAGAGCACGCCGGCTTCGACCTTGAGCTTCTGCACCAGCTCGGCCGCGGAGCCGACCTTCACGCCCGCCTGCCGGCCCGGCGGCTCGACGACCTTGAGCACGGTCAGCTTCGGCGTGACGTCGATGCCGAGCCCCTCGGGAGACAGCTCCTCCAGCGGCTTCTTCTTCGCCTTCATGATGTTGGGCAAGCTCGCGTAGCGCGGCTCGTTGAGGCGCAGGTCGGTCGTGACGATCGCCGGCAGCTTGAGCGAGACGGTCTGCAGGCCGCCATCGACCTCGCGGGTCACGTCGATCGCGCCCTCGCCGAACTCGACCCTGAAGGCGAAAGTGCCCTGCGGCCAGCCGAGAAGCGCCGCGAGCATCTGCCCGGTCTGGTTCGAGTCGTCGTCGATCGCCTGCTTGCCGAGGATGACGAGGTTCGGGCCCTCCTTCTCCACCACCGCCTTCAGCACCTTGGCGACGGCGAGCGGCTCGCAAGTCACGTCGGTCTTGACCAGGATCGCCCGGTCGGCGCCCATGGCCAGCGCGGTGCGCAGGGTCTCCTGCGCCTGCTGCGGCCCGATCGAGACGGCGACGATCTCGCTGACCTTGCCCTTCTCCTTCAGGCGGATCGCCTCCTCGACCGCGATCTCGTCGAAGGGGTTCATCGACATCTTGACGTTGGCGAGTTCCACGCCCGACCCGTCGGCCTTGACGCGGATCTTGACGTTGTAATCGACGACCCGCTTGACGGGCACCAGAACCTTCATGGCTGTCGCTTTCCTCCGCTCCTGCGAAGTCCCGGCGTCACTTGACGGACGGCTCTCGGACCCGCTTGACCGCGCTTGATGGGATTGTCAGGGCGGCGGGACCGTAGCGAGGCGATTTCCCGCTTGTCAACGCGCCTTATCAGGGGCGTGACCTGCGGGAATTCACCGGTTCTGGCCGGGCACCCAGAGCACGTCGTCGGCGCCGTCGCGGTTGGCCGCGCGGGAGGCCACGAACAGGAAGTCCGACAGCCGGTTGAGATATTGCAGGGCTTCGCCCGAGATCGCCTCGCTCTCGATGCCCGACAGCGCGACCACCAGCCGCTCGGCGCGGCGGCAGACCGTGCGGGCGAGGTGGAGCGCGGCGGCGGTGGCCGAGCCGCCGGGCAGGACGAAGGATTTCAGCGGCGGGATGTTGGCGTTGAGCGCGTCGATCTCCGCCTCCAGCCGCTGCACCTGGGCGGGCACGATCCGCAGGGGCTCGTAGCCCAGCGGCGCGTCGCTCGGCGGCGTGGCGAGGTCGGCGCCGAGGTCGAACAGGTCGTTCTGAATGCGCGCCAGCATCGCGTCGAGGGCGGGCTCGGCGGTCAGGCGCGCGAGCCCGATGCAGGCATTGGTCTCGTCGACGGTGCCGTAGGCCTCCACCCGCAGATCCGCCTTGGAGCGGCGCTCGCCGTTGGCGAGCCCGGTCGTGCCCTGGTCGCCGGTGCGGGTGTAGATGCGGTTGAGCTTGACCACGGCGTCCCTCCCGGCGGGCCCGGTGTTCTGCGGAAAGAAAGACCCGCCGGGCGATGTTTCGCGCCCGGCGGGTCTTTGCAAGGGGTGTTTGGCAAGGGGTGTTTGGCAAGCTTGACGAGCGGCCGGCGCTCAGAAGGTGTAGCCGATCTTGCCGCCGTAATTGGTCAGGCCGCGATTGTCGCCGCACAGGCCGGCATTCGACATGTGCTCGACGGTCGCCATGACGCTCCAGTGCTCGTCGATGCGGAAGCCGAGCGCCGCCGCCTCGCGGAACAGCGGCGAGCAGCCCAGGGCGTTGAAGCCGTAGGGCGCGTTCGCCTTCAGGCCGGTATAGCCGTTATGGGCCGCGCCGCCGAAGAAGCCTTCGAGGAAGACGCGCCGGTTGAGGGTCTCGGGGAAGAGATCCACGGTCCAGGTGGCGCCGATATAGGCGTAGCTGGTGCGGCCGCCGGTGTTGTAGCTGCCGCCCACGGTGGGCCGCGGCACGAAGGCCTGCCAGAACGGGTCGGTGGTCACGAGCGGCTTGGCGAACAGGATTTCGCCGTTGACGTTCGCGGTGCTGAAGCCCGGCAGCTTGCCCTCGGCGCTGCCCGGATCCTGGACCGAGCCGCCGATGCGGACCTCGGAGACGATGGAGTAGGGCTGGACGGGGGCGAAGTAGGGCGGCGGTGCGGGGGCCCGGGCGGCGCGAAGATCGGCGGCCTGCGCGGCCGTGACGGCCGAAGCGGCGAGGACGCCGACGAGAATCCGGGCAAGGGGTGACTTCATCGGCGGTCGATCCGTCCGTTTCAACCCGCCTCGAATATCACGCCCCCCGGGGCACAGCCCGCGGATTCATCCGCCTCCGCGCTTTTGCCCGCCCGGTGGGGCGCGGACGCCACACTCCGATCGGCCGAGCGGTGCTCCGCTGCCCGCCCTGCGCGCGTTCGCGGGAGGTCGTGACCCGCGCAAGCTGCAAGGCGTGGCGGTGCTGGCGCATCGTCCCGAAAGGCGGCTGCCGGCTTTCGGAAAAAAGACAATGCTCTCGGCGTGCGCTCAGGCCGCCCGCCACCAGACCACGCCCATGATCACGATGATCGCGACGAATTGCAGGAGCACGCGCAGGCGCATCAGCTTCTGCGAGAGGTTGGCGCTGCCGCCCCGCATCATGTTGACGAGGCCGAGGAGCAGCACCACGGCCACGGCGAGGCAGGCGAGGAGGACGAGCTGGTTGGAGGACATGGGTCGGTGATCTCGCGAGGGACCGCGCTCCCGTGAGCACGGCCCGGAAGAGGTGGCTTCGGGGCGTCAGTTCCGGCGCAGCAGGCGCTCGAAGTAATCGAGTTCCTCCTGCGGACGCGAGGGGTCGCCGAGCTTGCGCCGCAGCTCCTCCATGATCCGGCGGGCGCGCTGCACCGCGGATTCGTCGGCGTTCGGCACCCGGACGTTGCCGTTGGAGAGGTCGCGCCCGCGGGTCGGGCGGCCGAGCGGGTCGTCGTCGGCGGAGCCGGAGCGGCCCTGGCGCCCCTGCGACTGCCCGTCCTGCTGGCCCTCGCCCTGGCCCTCGGCCATCTGCTGCATCTGCTTCTGCATGCCCTCGGCGCCGCGCTTGAGCCCGTCGAGGGCGCGGCCCTGCGCGTCCACCGCGTCGCCGCTGCGGCCGCGACCGAGCGCCTCCTCGGCCTCGCGCATGGCCTCCTCGGCATCCGCCAGACCCTCCTCGCCCTGAAGCCCCTGCTGCTTCATCCGGTTCTTGAGGTCCTGGAGCTGCTCGCGCAGACCCTGCTGGCGCTGGCCCATGCTCTGGCCCTGCTGGCCGCGCTGGCCTTGCCCCTGGCCCTGCTGTCCCTGCTGGCCCCGGCCCTGCTGCCCCTGCTGGCCGTCCTGGCCCTCGCCCTGCTGGCCGGGCTGCTGACCGCGCTGGCCCTGCTGCCCCTGCTGCTGGCCGGGCTGCGGCCTCTGGCGCTGGCCGGGGCGCTGGCCCTGCTGCCCCTCCTTGTAGGTCTCGTCGCGCAGGTCCTGCTGCTCGCGGGACATCTTGTCGAGTTCGTCGAGCTGCCGGTTCATCTCGGCCATGCCGCCCTCGGACGATGGGCCGTTCTCGGCGTTCTGCAGGTTCTCCAGCACGTTGCGGAGCTGGTCGAGCAGGCGCTGGGCTTCCGCGGTGTCGCCGCGCTTCATCGCCTCCTGCATGTCCTTGATCATCTTCTCCAGATCGTCGGGGGTGACGGTCTGGCCGCCCTGCTGCTGCTGCTGGCGCTCCGCCTGCTGCGGGCGCTGCGGCTTCGCGCGCTGGGCGAACTCCTTCATGAACTTGTCGAGGGCCTGTTTCAGATCCTCGGTGAGCTTCTTGATCTCCTCGTCCGGCGCGTTGCGGTCGATCGCCTCCTTGAGGCGGTCCTGGGCGGCGCGCAGGGCCTTCTCGGCATCGGAGAGGTCGCCGTCCTCGATCTTGAGGGCCATCTCCCACAGGAGATCGGCGACGCCGGTGAGATCCTCGTCCGATCTCGCCGCGCGCAGGCGGTTGGCGGCCGTGGTGAGCCCGAGGAAGATCGCGGGCTGCGGCGTGAAGCGCTCCGGCGCGATCCGCAGGGCGTCGAGCGCGGTCTGGACGCGGGCGCGATCCGCGTCCGGCGCGGTGACGAGGCGGCGGCGCTCCTCGGCCAGCGCCCGGGCGAGCGGCTGGCTGAAGGGCCGGGCCGGCAGCACGATCTCGGCGGTCTCGGTGCGCCCCTCCTGCCCGGCCTCGTCGCGGACCACCAGGGTGAGCTTCACCCGCGCGCCGGACCAGGGATTGTCGGTGAGATCGACCAGCGTCTTGGTCTCGGTCTCGCCGGTGGCGTCGGTGGGAAGCGCGAGCGGGATCTTGGGCAGGGGCACGAGCGAGCGGCCGGCCTTCAGCGGCTCGACCAGCCCCTCGGCGGAGGCGATGCCGTAATCGTCCCTGGCGCGATAGGTGAGGTTGAAGGTGCCGCGGCCGTTGACCTCCAGGTCGCCGACCCGGCTCACCTCCGGCGGCCGGTCGGGGATCGTCTCGATCACGAGGCGCTGCGGCTCCGATCCCGAGGCGGCGATGCCGAGTTCGGCGGTGCCGCCGACGAGCCGGAAGCGCTCCTCCCGCAGGCTCGCGCGGGTCTCGCCGCCCTTGGCCTCACCCTTGGCATCACCCTTGGCGGCCCCCTGCGGCGCGGGGCGGGCGGGGCCGGCCTTCTCGTCCCTGGGGATCGCCACCAGGGCGGCGTTCGGGGTCAGCTCCGCCTCGCCCTGGCCGGCGATGCGCACGATCAGGGTCGAGTTGACCGGCGCGCGCAGGCGCTGCACCGGGTCCTTCGCGGCGCCCGACATCGTCACGATCAGCGGCGGCACGCGGGTGTAGATCGGCGGGTCGATCCAGCCATCGACGCGGAAGCTCGGCGCCGCGGCCTGCGGCTCGCGCCAGTCGAAGGCGGCGGCGACGCGCCCGCGCCATTCGGGGCCGGCGACGAACAGGGCGGCCAGCGCCGCGACGAGGACGCCCGCGCGGAGCGCCAGCGGATCGTGGCCGGGCATGTGCGGGCGCGGGCGCCCGGCCTTCAGCCGCGCGACGGCGGCGGCGGCCCGCGACTGGTGCAGGGCCCACAGGGCGCGGGTGACCGGATCGGTCTGGCCGACGGCCAGGGTGTCCTCGATCGCCGAGGCCGGATCGTGGGCGCTCCCGCCGCCGCGGGCGGCCTCCCGGTCGATGCGGGCGAGCGCCTCGCGCCGGCTCAGGGCGCGCAGCCGGGCGGCCGGCCACAGGGCGGCGACGAACAGGAGGGCGAAGAGGCCGAGCCCGGCCATGCGCCAGGGCGGCGTCAGGTCGAGCCACAGGCCGAGCCAGGAGACCGCGAGGAAGGCGAGGGCGACGCCGAGGCCGCGCCACAGCACCGGCCAGGCCCGCTCCCACAGGCCCGCCGCCCGCGCCCGCGCCACCAGCCGGTCGAGGCGGCGCCGCGCCTCGCTTTGGCGCGCCTCGCCCTGGCGGTCGTCGCTCGCGGAGATCGTCCGTTCGGCCTCGCTCATCGTGTCCGGTCGCGGCTCCCACGGGCGCCGGGCCGAGAAGGCCCGCGCACGGATGAGGAAGCTAGCATGGTGACGGGCAGGCTCCGCCGGGTCAAATCCGCCCAGCCGCGCTTGGCGCCGTCAGGCCGCGGCCCGCGAGAGGTCGCGCCCGATCCGCGCCGCCAGCGGCACGCTCGCCTGGTTCTTGCCCTTGGCCTCGATCTCGAAATCGCTCCAGGCGAGGTGGCGGGCGACGAGGGCGTTGACCGCCTGGTTCCACATCAGGTCGGAATGGGCGGCGAGATCGCGCCAGGAATGGCCCTGGCCCGACAGCGCCGGAAAGTCCGGCAGGGCGTCGGGATCGTGCTCGGGCAGGAGTGTTTCCCGTGACACGCTGATGTGGCTCACCGGCCGCACCCCGCGCCAGGAGGCGATCACCGCCCGGATGCGCGGATCGTCGGGCTCGATGTACTCGCCCCGGCTCTCGACCCAGTGGTGGTGGAGGTCGAGCACCACCGGCACCCGGTCGCCGAGGCGCAGCACCGCGTCGAGGCCGAACAGCGACTCGTCGTTCTCGACGGTGAGCAGGTTGCGCGCACTCTCGGAGATCAGCGACAGGCTCTCGCGAAACCCCTCGATGCCGGGCTCGCGCCCGCCGATATGGATGTTCACGTGGGCGCCGTGCGGGTGCCAGCCGGCGCCGTAGCCCAGCATCGCCATCACCTCGGCGTGGTACTCGAGTTCGGCGATGCCGTTCGCCTGCGCGTTCGGGTTGCGCGAGGCGATGATGCAGAACGGGCCGGGATGCATGCTGAGCCGCACCTCCCCCGCCCGCGCCCGCTCGCCGACCCGGGAGAGGCCGGTCTCGATCAGGCTCCGCATCGGGGCCTGCGCGTAGAGCGGCTGGGCGATCGGGTGGGTGTAGCCGGGCAGGACCGAGCTCGCCATGCGCAGGAGCCGCTCCAGCGGCGGCCGGCCCGAGACCCAGGCGATCTGGCGCTCCAGGGCGGCGAGGTTGTGGCGCACCACGCCCTCCAGCTTCTCGAACCGCGCCGCCGGCCCGAGGCGCTCCAGATGCGCCATCGTCACCGTGCCGAGATTCATCAGCTTGGCCGCGTCCTTGGCGGCCTTCAGGGTTTTGTGGGACGGGTCCGGATCGGGGATGAAGGTGCAGCAGAAGCCGAGGCGGGGCGGCTCGCCCAAGTTCGACTCGGGCATGTTCGGCTCGGACGTGTTGAGTTCGCGCGACATGGCCCGACAACGCGTCAGCGCCGGTTTCGGCCCCCGATGGAAAGGATCAATCCTCGGCTCGCAAAGCGTCCACCGCCGCGCCCGCGAGGTTGGCGGCCATCAGCCGCTCGGCCTCGCCCTCGACCGGCCTGAGGCGGGAGCCCAGGGCCGCGATCCGCGCCGCCGCGTCGCGGGCGAGGCGGGTGGCGGCGGCGAGGTCGATCGCCGCGAACCGCACGGCCTCGCCGGGCCGGCGCTGGGCGATCCGCCGCAGGTCGGCGGAGATGACGGTGGCGATCTTCGGGTAGCCGCCGGTGGTCTGGCGGTCGGCGAGCAGGACGATCGGCCGGCCCGAGCCCGGCACCTGCACCGAGCCGGCCACGGTGGCGTCGGAGACGATGTTGAAGCCGCCGGAACCGTGGGCGATCTCCGGCCCGTCGAGCTGGTAGCCCATCCGATCCGCCCGGTTCGAGACCGTGAAGGTTGCCTTGAGGAAGGTCGCGAGGCCGGCCTGCGAGAAATGGTCGTCCTGGGGGCCGAGGACGACGCGGACCGGCGCGTCCCGGTCCAGGGGAACCGGGTCGAGGGCGTGGTCCGCCTCGCCCATCGGCGCGGCGGCGAGCGGCAGGCGGTCGCCCTCGTGCAAGGGGCGCCCGTCGAGGCCGCCGAGCGCCGCGCGCTGATGCAGGGCGCGGCTTCCCATCACCGCGGGAACGGGCAAGCCGCCCGCGACGGCGAGATAGGCGAACACGCCCTCGCGCGGACGCTCGACCGTCAGCTCCGCGCCCTCGCGCAGGATGAAGGACCGGTGCGCGGCGAGCGGGTCGCCGTCGAGGCGCAGCCCGCTCGGCGCGCCGGCCAGGGCGAGGCGCGCGGCACCGCCCTCGACCCGCAGGCGCGCCCCGGCGAGCCCGAGTTCGAGCGCCGCCGCGTCCGGCCCGTTGCCGACGAGGCGGTTGGCGGCGGCGAAGGCGAGCGGGTCCATCGGCCCGGAGGCCGACAGGCCGAAGCGGAGATGGCCGCGCCGTCCGCCGTCCTGGATCGAGGCCGCGCCGGCGAGGCGGGCGAGGTGAAGCCGGGCGCTCATCCCTGGCACAGCTCGGCCACCGCCTCGCCGGCCTCCGCCGCGGCGGCGAGCCCGTCCCAGCGTTCGGCCGGAATCGGCACGAAGCGCACCCGGTCGCCGGGGCGGAGCAGGAAGACGGGGTCGCGCGCCGGCACGAAGGTCTTTTCGGGCGTGCGGCCGAGGAGGTGCCAGCCGCTCGGCGCCGCGATGCTCGCCACCAGCGCCTGGGCGCCG
>NZ_BPRD01000138.1 GCF_022179745.1 Methylorubrum podarium | reverse complement strand
CGACGTCGCCTATGTCCGCTTCGCCTCGGTCTACAAGAATTTCCGCGAGGCGCAGGACTTTCAGGATCTGCTCGGCACCCTCGGCGGCCGGCTGGAGGGCGAGGCGTCGCTCCCCGAGGCGGAGGTGGCCGCGCCCGTCCCGGCCGATGACGAGGTCGCCCCGCGCCGTCGCCGTCCCGCCCGGAAGCAGGCGTGACGGGGCGGGCCGTGGAGGCGTCGCAGCAGACAGCGCTCGATCTGCGCGCCATGCGCCTCGCCCTGGCGCTGGGGCGGCGCAATCTCGGCCGCACCTGGCCGAATCCGAGCGTCGGCGCCGTGGTCGTTGCCGAGGGTCGCATCGTCGGGCAGGCGGTGACGGCGCCCGGCGGACGGCCGCATGCGGAGCCGCTGGCGCTCGCCATGGCCGGCGCGGCCGCCCGCGGCGCCACGCTCTACGTCACCCTCGAGCCCTGCTCGCATCACGGCCGCACGCCGCCCTGCACCGACGCGACGATCGCCGCCGGGATCGCCCGCGTCGTCACCGCCATCGAGGATCCCGATCCGCGGGTCGCCGGGCGCGGCCATGCGGGTTTGCGCGCCGCCGGGATCGCCGTCGAGACCGGCCTGCTGCGCGAGGAGGCCGCCCGCGACCATCGCGGCCACGTCTCCCGCGTGACCCGCGGGCGCCCGAGCCTGCACCTCAAGCTCGCCCGGACCCGCGACGGCTTCGCGGCCCCCTCGACCGGCGAGCGGCTGAAGATCACCGGCCCGATCGCCGACGGGGCGGTGCATCTGTGGCGGGCGCATGCCGACGCGATCATGGTCGGCATCGGGACGGCGCGGGCGGACGACCCCTCGCTGACCGTGCGGCTGCCGGGACTCGCCGAGCGCTCGCCGCTGCGGATCGTCCTCGACTCGACGCTGCGTCTCAACCCCGCCAGCCACCTCGTGCGCGGCGCCCGCGACCTGCCGACCCTGGTTCTGACCGGCCGGGGCGCCCCCGCCCATGCCCGGCGGATGCTCGCCTCCTTCGGCGTCGAGCTCGCTTTCGTCCCGACCGATGCGCAGGGCCGCATCGACCTCAACGCCGCGCTGGCGCTCCTGGCCGAGCGCGGCCTGACGCGGATCTGCAGCGAGGGCGGGCCGGCGCTTGCCGATGCGCTCGCGGCGCACGATCTCATCGATGCCTGCACGCTCATCACCGGCCCCGTCACGCTGGGCGAGGCCGGCGGCCTGCCGGCGCTCGGGCCGAACCTCGCACGCCGCCTCGCCGACGGCGCGCTGCGCCTGACCGAGACCCGCGACTTCGGCCCCGACACGGCGGTCACCTACGAGAGGATCTGACATGTTCACCGGGCTCGTCAGCGATGTCGGCCGCGTCGTCTCGGTGGAGGGCGCGGAGCGCCTGCGCCGGATCGTCATCGAGAGCGCCTACGACTCCGCCGGCATCGCGCTCGGCGCCTCCATCGCCTGTTCCGGCCCCTGCCTCACCGCCGTCGCGGTGGAGCCGCACGGGGCGGGCTGCCGCTTCGCCGTGGACGCCGCGGCCGAAACCCTGGACCGCACCACGGTCGGCTCCTGGCGCGAGGGCACGCGGGTCAACCTCGAACGCTCGCTCAGGCTCGGCGACGAGCTCGGCGGCCATCTCGTGACCGGCCACGTCGACGGAATCGCCGAGATCCTCGCCCGCGAGACCGTGACCGGTGAGGACAACCCCTGGGGCGCCAGCGAGCGCTTCACCCTGCGGGCACCGGCGGCGCTCGCCGGTTTCATCGCCGAGAAGGGCTCGATCTGCCTCGACGGCACCTCGCTCACCGTCAACGCGGTCTCGGGAAGCGACTTCTCGGTCCTGCTGATCCCGCACAGCCTGTTGGTCACGACCTGGGAGGAGCGCCGCGCGGGGGACCGGATCAATCTCGAAGTCGATCTCCTGGCCCGCTACGCCGCGCGGCTCGCCGAGACACGCGGCTTGTTGCAGGGGTGATCGGTCATCCGTTTGATCACCTCGGTTTCTCCTCCGTCATTGCGAGGCGAAGCCGTGGCAATCCAGGGCGCTGCCGTATCCGGATATGTTGCGCCCTGGATCGCTTCGGCTCCGCCTCGCGATGACGGGATTGGGCGATGTCCGAGGTGATCGACCGGAAACCGTTTGAGACCCGGATTGCTCGGCCTCACTTGCCGTCGTAGGCGGCGGCGAGGCTGTTGAGGATCCTCTGGGTGTCGCCGTCGTATTTCTTGTCGCCCGCGGGCGAGGCCCAGTAGCTCACCAGCAGGGAGCGCTCGCCCTCGGCCTTCGGCACGACCGAGATGTAGCGCAGCACCGTCGGCTTGCCCTCGTAGGTCGCCGGATACTCGGTGACCTTCAGCATGTAGGTCGGGAACTCGACCTGCTTGGCCGACTCGGCGCCGACGACCTTCACGCCCTGATCCTTGAAATAGGCGTTGTGCTCGTCGAGCAGCGTCTGGAACTGGGCGGGCCGGTAGTTCTCGAGCCAGAGATAGACCTCCTCGTCGGCCGTCCGGACCTGGATGCCGCGCTTGATCTCGGAGACCTTCCACGCGTCCGGCACGTCGATGGCGATCGGCCGGTCGCCCGGCACGACCGTGACGCGCTTGGCCGAGGCGGACGGGCCGCCCAGCAGCAGCAGGGCGAGGGCCGCCCCCACCAGGAATGTCGCGCGTCCCGTGATCATAGTGAGCCCCCGTCGGCCGCATTCTTGTGCAGTGGTGCGGCGGAAGCTTTGCTGTTTTTGCGCATCCCCGACAATCGGCAATGTGACCGCGACCCTGGGATTCTTCGGCCGACGCGCGGGGCGCTTCACCGCCCACTGATTTTTGCGGGTCCGCCTGCGGCACCGTCGCCATCGACGGAGCCGAGGACCGGTCTTGCCTCCGAGTAAGGCCAAGGTTCACAAGGGAGACACTTCGCCGTTCCCTCCGAGTCCGGCGCCGCGATTCGGGTTCGTCTTGTAAAAGGTCGGCGGACAGCATGACGGGACTGGTCGAGCGGCGCCGCGACAGGGTGCTGGCGGGGCTCACCGCGCTGAGCGGTGCCCTCCTTCTCGCCTTCCTGCTCGGGCGCGGCGCACTGCGCGATGCCGGCTTCAACTCGCACGGGGCGCTGGCCGACGCGTTCCTGCACGGGCGGCTCTGGGTCGAGCACTGCCCCGAGATCGATTGCGCGCTGTTCGAGGGGCGCACCTACATCATCTTCCCGCCGCTGCCGGCGCTGCTGCTGACGCCGTTCGTGGCTCTGTTCGGCTTTCCCGGCTTCAAGGGCTTCGTGCTGCTGGGCCTGTGCCTCTCGGGCTTGAGCCTCTTCGCCTGGAGCCGGATCTTTCGCGCGCTCGCGGTCGAGCGCCAACAGGCCCTGTGGCTGCTGGCGGCGCTCGCCTTCGCGAGCCCGCTCTATCAGGTCACCCTGCGCTCCGACGGCGTCTGGTTCTTCTCCCAGACCGTCGCCTTCCTGATGATGAGCCTGAGCCTCTGGGCGGTGATCGTCCGGGGATCGCTGCCGCTCGGCGGCCTGTTCGTCGGCCTCGCCTTCCTGTGCCGGCAGATGGCGATCTTCTACCCGCTGTTCCTGCTGGTTCTGGCCCTGCCCCGCGACCGCCCGCTGCTCGCGAACCCGGCCGCCGTCGCGCGTTCGGCGTTCCTCGCGGCCCTTCCGGTCGCGGCGGCCATCGCCGTCTACTGCGCCTACAACGCCGCGCGGTTCGGCAGCCCGTTCGAGACCGGCTACGCCTACATCCACAATCCCGGCCAGGACAGCTTCATCTGGCACCGCATCACCGAGACCGGTCTGTTCTCGCGCGACTACCTGCTGTTCAACACCCTCTACCTGTTCCTGCAGGGGACCCATTTCACATTCAGCGGGCCGCGGCTCATGGACCTCGTCGGGTTCGACAAGGCCGGCACGGCGATCCTCGTCGCGAGCCCGTGGCTGCTGCTGGCCTACTACGCGCGGCTCGACCGGGTGTTCTGGGCCGGGGCGGCGACCATCGCGGTCATCGCCGGGATCACCCTGTTCTACCACTCGAACGGGGCCGAGCAGATCGCGACGCAGCGCTACGTTCTCGACTGGCTGCCGATCCTGATGGTGCTGATGGTGCGCGGCGAGCGTCCGCCGGCCTTCGCCGCCCTGCCGCTTCTCGTCACCTGGGGCGCGGTGGCGAACCTCGCCGTGGTGACCCTGCTCTCCGTCTACAAGCTCTGAGGCGCGGGCCCCGGGCCCGAGCCGAAGGTGACGAGCCGGTGGCCGAGATAGTTGGCTACGGCGCCCACCGCGATGCCGAGGCCGTGGGCCAGCGCCTCGGCGACGGACGGCCTGAGGGCCGGCAGCAGGCCGGTCAGGCCGTCGAGCACCACCGTGCTCACCGCGAGCACCACGCCCGCGCCGACGGCGTTGACCGCGAGGAACAGGCCGACCTGCCCGCGCAGCGATCCCCGCGACGCCCCCCGGAACACGAAGGCCCGGTAGAGCCAGAACGAGGCGAGCATGCTCAGCCCGTAGGCGGTCAGCAGGGCCGACTCGAAGGAGAGGACGAGCGACAGCGGGATCCGCGTGAGCCAGTTGATCGCCGTCGCCGTGCCGCCGGCGATGAGGAAGCGGACGACTTCGTTGCTCATCACAGCCCGAGCCCCTGCGGCAAGAGGCTGGCCGGCAGGAGTCCGAGCGGCAGGCCGAAGGCGGCCGCCGCGAAGGCGAGGCCGGCGATCCCCGCCAGAGCGAGGCTCGGACGGTCCTTGATCGCGAAGGCGACCGGGTCGTCGTGGAGCGCATCCCGTCCCGCCAGCAACCAGACCCGGCCCATGAACAGGACGAGGATCAGCGGGAAGCTCCACAGGGCCAGGGGCGCGGTGAGCGCCGCGTGCTGGAACGCCTCGTTGGCGAGGTAGAGGATGAAGATGACGACGCTGGCGAGCCCCGAGGCGATGCCGAAGGCGAGCACCACCGCCTCGTCCGCCGGCTCGTAGCCGCGCCCGGCGATGGTGCCGGCCTGCCCGCGCCGCGCGGCGCCGCGCAGCTCGGTGTACCGCTTGGCGAAGGACAGCGAGGTGAACAGGAACATCGAGAAGGTCAGGAGCCAGGGCGACCACGCCACCGCCACCGCCGCCACCCCGACCGCGATGCGCAGGGTGAACAGGCTTCCGAGCGTCAGCGCATCGAGCATCGGCACCCGTTTGAGCCACGCGGAGTAGGCGAGCGTCAGGGCGAGATAGGCGAGCACGCCGGCGAGGACCGCCGCCCCGGCATAGGCCGCGACCGCGAGTCCGCCCGCGAGACCGAGGCCGAGCGCCGCCAGGGCGGTGGCGATGGGAAGCCGGCCGCTCGCCAGGGGACGGTCGCGCTTCGACCAGTGCGCCCGGTCGTGGGACAGGTCGAGCAGGTCGTTCAGCAGGTAGCTCGCCGAGGCGACGAGCCCGAGGGCGAGGAAGGCCAGGAGCGCGCTGCCCCAGGCCAACGCCTCCCCTGCCCGGCCGCCGAGGACGAGCGGCAGGAAGACCAGGGCGTTCTTGGCCCACTGGTGCGGGCGCAGGGCCCTGACCAGTGCGCGGGACCGCGAGGCGGAAGGGAACTCCTCGACCGGCTTGCCGAGCCGCCGCGCCGCGCGGAGCACGCGGGGGGAAGCCCCCACCACGATCACCCCGCGCGAAGCGGCCCAGACGGGCAGGTCGGCGGCCGCATCGCCCGCGTAGTCGAAGCCCTGCGGGTAGAGCGCCCGGAGCTGCGCCGCCTTCGCCGCGCCCTTGAGGTTCCTCACCCCGTCGCTCGCCACCACCCGGTCGAAGACGGGGAAGCGCCTCAGGGCGCGCAGGGCCATCAGCTCGTCGGCGGCGGTGGCGAGCACGATCTCCTGGCCCGCCGCCTTCCGCGCCTCGATATGGGCGAGCAGCGCCTCGTTGGCCGGCAGGGTCGCGACGTCGAGTCCGGCACCTTCCGCGATGCGGCGCTTGAAGAAGGCCCGGCCCCGCGGAAGCCACAGCAGCATCGCCAGCAGCATCAGCGGATTGCGCCGCAGCAGGGCGATGATGCCTTCCAGCAGCAGATCCGTCCGCAGCAGCGTGCCGTCGAGGTCGATCACCAGCGGGACCGGCCGTGACGCGGAACCCGCCTCCTCGGTCAGGATCGGAGCCGTCCCGGCCCTTCGCGCCCGCGCCGTCGCCATGCTGGATAACCCCCGTTTCCAGTGCGGGGCCGAGTTTCGGGGACCCGCAAACTTGCGTTCGACAGTCTATCGCCGGCATCGACTTCGGTCGGGTTAATAGGTGCGGCTGCACGCTGCGGAAGCGGCACTTCGGCCCGATGTGATTGATCAATCCTCTCCACTTCAACCAAAAAGGGAGGATCTTTCGCGCCGAGGCTTGCGCGTCGTGCGCCCGCGCCGCGCCGGGCGCGTGCCCTCTGCCGCTTGTGGAGCGCGCGGCACTTGGGCTAACCCTCCGGCCCGCCCCGAACTTCCGCGAACGCAGCCCGGAACGTCACACGCATGGTCTCCCAAACTCGGGACGCGGACGCGCCCAGAAGCATCCTCGAGAGCCTCGCCGGCACCCGCGTGCTGGTGGTGGAGGCGCGCTACTACGACGAGGTCGCCGACGCGCTGCTGGCGGGCGCCCGCGCGGCGATCGAGGCGGTCGGCGCCGAGGCGCGGGTCTTCACCGTGCCGGGCGCCCTCGAAATCCCCGCCGCCATCGCCATCCTGATGGAGGCCGGCCGCAAGGCCGGCGGGCCCTACGACGCGGCGGTGGCGCTCGGCTGCGTCATCCGCGGCGAGACGGGGCATTACGACATCGTCGCGGGCGAGAGCGCCCGCGCCCTGATGGACCTCTCCGTGTCCGAGCACCTGCCGCTCGGCAACGGCATCCTCACCGTGGAGACCATGGAGCAGGCGCTCGCCCGCGCCCGGGTCTCCGAGATGAACAAGGGCGGCGGCGCGGCGGAGGCAGCTCTGAGCCTCCTCGCCATCAAGCGCGCCGCCAATCTGGAACCCCCGCGATGACCGACCCCGCCGCGACGCCGGCCCAGCCGAAACCGAACGCCCGCACCGGCGCCCGCCTCGCCGTGGTGCAGGCGCTCTACGAGATGGAGATCTCGGACAAGGGCGTGATCGACGCGCTCGCCGAGTTCGAGGCCCACTGGATCGGCCAGGAGATCGACGGCGTCGCCCATCCCCCGGCCGAGACCGCCTTCTTCCGCGACGTGCTGCGCGGCGCCGTCGAGGAGCAACGCGCCATCGATCCGAAGCTCGACGCGGCCCTCGCCAAGGGCTGGCCGCTGCGCCGGCTCGAAGTCGTGCTGCGCGCGATCCTGCGGGCGGGCGCCTACGAGCTGATGTTCCGCCGCGACGTGCCGGCCCGGGCCGCGATCTCGCAATACGTCGATGTCGCCCACAGCTTCTACGGCGGCGACGAGCCGGGCATGGTCAACGCCGTGCTCGACCGGGTCGGCCGCGAGGTGCGCTCCACCGAGTTCGGCATCCCGGCCGCTCCCGGCCCGGCGACGGCGAAGAAGGGCTGAGCGGAATGGCGCGCGCGGGCGAGGAGGCGCTGATCGCGCGCTACTTCGCGCCGCTGAGCGGCCCCGGCGCCGAGGGCCTGCGCGACGACGCCGCGAGCCTGACGCCGACGCCCGGCCACGACCTCGTGGTGACCGCCGACGCCGTCGTAGCCGGAATCCACTACTTCCCCGACGACCCGCCCGGCTCCATCGCCGTCAAGGCGCTCGGGGTGAACCTTTCCGATCTGGCCGCAAAGGGCGCGGTTCCGCGCGGCTTCCTTCTCACCCTCGCCCTGCCGGATGACTGGACGGAGGCGTGGCTTTCCGCCTTCGCCGAGAGGCTCGGGGAAGCGAGCCGCGCCCATGGCTGCCCGCTCCTCGGCGGCGACACCGTGCGCTCCGGCGGCCCAGCGCTGATCGGCGTGACCGCCTTCGGCGAGGTGCCGGCGGGCGCGATGCTGCGGCGTCAGGCGGCGAAGGCCGGCGACCGGCTCTGCGTCAGCGGCAGCATCGGCGACGCGGCTCTGGGCCTCGCCCTGCGGCTCGCGCCCGATCCCGCGCTGGAGGCGAGCCATCGCGACGTCCTGCTCGACCGCTACCTGCATCCCCGTCCGCGTCTCGCTCTCGTCCCGGCTCTGCGCCGCCACGCCCGCGCGGCCATGGACGTCTCGGACGGGCTCGCGGGCGACCTGCACAAGATGCTCGCCGGGACGGGTCTGACCGCGCGGATCGATGTCCCGGCGGTGCCGCTCTCGACCGCCGCGGGCGCGGCCATCGCCCGCGATCGGAGCCGACTCGCGACGGCGCTCACCGGCGGCGACGATTACGAGATTCTCTGCGCGGTGCCGCCCGACTCTGTCGCGGCGTTCCTCGCCGATGCGCAGGCCGCCGGAGTGCCCGCGGCGGAGATCGGAACCGTGACGGCCGGCGACGGACCGCCCTGCTTTCTCGATGCGCAGGGACGGGAGATCACCTTCACCCGCGCCTCCTTCAGCCATTTCTGAGGCTCGGAGCCAAACGACGCTCCTCTCGGAACGGTTGCCGACTGACGTCGCAATCTTCCATTCTTTTCGGCAAGTGGAGCCTGGCTGCCGCGAAGTTTCATAAGCTTATAATACAATTATATATACGCTTGCTGTCGTGATTCCTCATTGCGCCGGTGTGCGAAAGCTGCATTATACTTTTGTCGATATGGGAGGAGTGAATAATGATGCATCCCTCGAAGTTCTTGCTCGCCGCTGCCGTCGTGGCAGGTGCCGCTGCCCTTCCCACGATGGCTTCGGCCGAAAGCTCCAAGGGGAGCAAAGCCGAACCCGCGAGCGCGTCGAAGAACACCCAGTCGAGTGTCGACGAGTTCGAAGAGAACCGGCGTGCTCACATGCAGAAGAGTAAGGAAAACAACGCGAAGAAGGGCGCGGAGTAAGCGTTTCGCCGCGCCTTTGCGACGACGCCTCCCCGTCCCAACGCCCTGGTATGGTCGGTCGGGTCACGTGGGGGCGTGGATCGTCTTCTCTCGGATCGTCGGTTCGGGCGGACGCCGGATCAGGGCTCGATCCCGACCTGCCGTCGGCTCAGGGTCCACACCCGCTCCTGCAGGGCCTCGTCCCGGCTGAGGGCGGAGGAGGCCGTCTCGCGGCTTCTGGCGAAGTAGCGCCCGCTCACGCCGTCGAGGTCGGGCGCCGTGGCGACGTGGAGCGAGGTCTTGGCGCCGTCCGCCGGGGAGATCAGGAACGGGCGGATCAGGCCCCAGGCGAAGCCGAGGAGGCCGTGGGTGTTCTTGGCGAAGTCGCTCGCCACCACGCCCGGATGCACCGCGTTGACGGTGATGGGGCTCCCGGCAAGGCGCCGGGCGAGCGCGCAGGTGAACAGCACGTTGCCGAGCTTGGCCTGCGCGTAGGCCTTCATCGCCGAGTAGCGGCGCTCGCCGCCGAGATCGTCGAAGTCGATGCGCCCCCTCGTATGGGCGGCGGAGGCGAGGTTGACGATTCGGGCGCGGGGCGCGGCTTCGAGCGGCGCGCGCAGCTCGTGGGTGAGCAGCACGTAGGCGAGGTGGTCGAGGGCCCAGGTCCGCTCGATCCCGTCGGCCGTGACGTGGCGCTCCGAGAAGATCGCGCCGGCATTGTTCACGAGGATGTCGAGGGCGGGGTAGCGCGTCCTCACTTCGCCCGCGAGGCGGCGGATCTCGGCCTGACTCGACAGGTCGGCGAGGAAGACGTCCGCCGCGCCGCCGGTCTCCCGGCGCAGATGCGCGGCGGCGCGTTCCGTGCGCTCGCGGTCGCGCCCGACGAGGCCGACCCGCGCCCCGAGGCGGGCGAGCCCCAGGGCCGTCTCGGCGCCGATCCCGGAGGAGGCGCCGGTGACAAGGGCGGTGCGGCCGTCGAGGCGCACGGTCGGATCCGCCGGATCAGAACACCGCCTGACCGATGGCCAGCGCGATCACCACGATGACGATGGCGAGCACGAGGAACAGGCCGAACAGGATGCGGGCGATCGAGCTGGCGCCGGAGGCGATGCCGGTGAAGCCGAGGGCGCCCGCGACGAGCGAGATGACAAAGGCGATGGCGGCCCACTTGAGAAGCGTCATGGCAGTTCACTCCGAAACGAAAGCGGAGCAGTAACGGCCGACGGGCCGGCGGCGTTCCGCCGCGCGCCGCGCTTTAGGGGCTTCGCTCCCCCGCCGCGCGCCGCACGATCAGCTCCGCCAGCGTGTGGTAGAGCCCGCCCCGGCAGACCGACTTCGACACCGCGTCGGCGATCAGCGCCGCGAGCATCAGCGGGATCACCATGGAGTGGTTCTGGGTCATCTCGGTGACGATGACGAAGGAGGTGATCGGCGCCTGGAGCACGCCGGTCAGGTAGGCGGTCATGCCGATCAGAACGAGCGCGCCCAGGGGCGTCGGGCCGAGGAGCTGCGGCATGACCAGGCTCGCCTGGGCGCCGAGCCCGGCGCCGACGGCGAGCGAGGGGGCGAACAGGCCGCCGGGGATGCCGCTGATCGAGGACAGCACGGTCGCCACGAATTTCAGCGGCGCGAACTCCCAGCTCGGATCGCTCTCGCCGTGCAGGATTCCCCGCGCCTCCTCGTAGCCAGTACCGTAGACGGCCCCGCCGGACGCCAACCCGCACAGCGCGACACCGAGCCCGCACAGCGTCGCGAACAGGATGGGGCGGCGCTCGATCCACGCGCCGGCCCAGCCCGGAAGGCCGCGGCCGAACTCGATCACGATGCGGCTGAACAAGCCGCCCGCGAGCCCGCCCGCCACCCCGATCAGCGGCACGGCGAGCCACCCGGAGGCGAGGGAGAGCTGCGCGTCGGAGGTGCCGAAATAGGTGTAGTCGCCCAGGATCGTCAGCGAGGTCAGGCCCGCGGCGACGATGGCGGCGACGATGAGGGCGCTGCCGCGCCGGTCATAGGCCCGGCCGAGTTCCTCGATACCGAAGACGATCCCCGCGAGCGGGGTGTTGAAGGCGGCGGCGACGCCGGCCGCGCCGCCCGCGAGCAGCAGGCCGCGCATCCGCTCCGGGCTCAAGCGGCCGAGGGTGGCCATGATCGCCGCGCCGACCTGCACGGTGGGACCCTCGCGCCCGATCGAGGCGCCGCACAGGAGGCCGAAACACATCACGACGATCTTGCCCGCCGCGACCTTGAGCGAGATCAGGGCGTGGCGCGCCGGCCCGTCGTCGAGGGCGCGGGCGGCGATGACCTGCGGGATGCCGGACCCTTGCGAGTTCGGGAACACGGTCCGGGCGAGCCACGCGGCCAGCGCGAAGCCGGCCG
>NZ_BPRD01000137.1 GCF_022179745.1 Methylorubrum podarium | reverse complement strand
GCCAGAGGCCGCGGGCGCGAAGATCCTCGAAGCGCTCGAGGATGGCCCGGGTCGCCTCCGGATTGGCCGCCCTCAACGCCTCGAAGGTCTCCGGGTCGGCGATCCAGGCGCCGTAGAGCCGGTCGAGATCGGGGCTCGTCACGGCGTCGGTCGTGGCGGCGAGCACGAACACCGCGTCGATGCCCTGCGCCAGTTCCTGCGCGCCGCGGTAGCCGTGGCGGAGCTGGGCCGCGATCCAGCGCGGATGGGCGAGCCGGCCGCGGATCAGCCGGGCGACGTCCTCGCGGGCGGTGCGGGTGCGGGGCGACTCCGGGTTCGAGACGTCGAGGCTGTAGAGCGCGGGCGCCCTCCCCTCGCCGGACGCGGCGGCGAAGAACCCGCCCATGGCGTCGGCCGCCGCATCGCCGTCCAGAAGGTCGCGCTCGGCCACGTCGAAGGCGTGGACATAGGCGTCCGCCGCCGCGACGCGGGCGGCGAAATCCGCGTCCGCCCCCTCCGCGTCGCCGTAGGCGTGGGTGGTGGCGGCGAGATAGGCCTGCCCGAGATCGGCCTGGTCCCCCCAGGCGCCGTCGAGGGCGGTCTCGGCCGTGCCCGCGCCGTAGCGGCCCGGCGCCGCGCCGTAGATACGGGCACCGGATTCGCCCCGGCGCCTGGCGGCGGCGAGCGGGTTCTCCTCGTCCTCCTCCTCGCGGGCGGCGACGGCGCGGGCGGCGCGGTCGAGCAGCGCCAGGGTCTCCGGAAAGGTGTCGCGGAACGCGCCGGAGACGCGGCAGGTGACGTCGATGCGCGGCCGGTCGAGGAGGGCCAGCGGCAGCACCTCGAAGCCGGTGACGCGGGTCGAGGCGTGGTCCCAGACCGGGCGGACGCCCATCAGCGCGAGGGCATGGGCCACGTCCTCGCCGCCGGTGCGCAGCGTCGGCGAGGCCCAGAGGTCCATGACGATGCGGGCCGGGTACTCGCCCTCGTCCTGCAGGTAGCGGCGCACCACCGCGTCGGCCGCCTTGGTGCCGAGCAGGGTCGCGGCGCGGGTGGGCAGGCTGCGCGGATCGAGGGTCGTCAGGTTGCGCCCCGTGGGCATCACGTCCCGGCGCCCGCGCGAGGGCGAGCCGGCGGGGCCCGGCGCGACGAAGCGGCCGTCGAGGGCGGCGATCAGGGCGGCGCGCTCGGCCTCCGCGCTGGCGCGGACCGGCTCGGCGGCCTCCGGGGGGGCGCGGCCGAACACGTGCAGGCCGTCGCGGAACGGGGTCTCGCCGAGGTCGCACAGATGCGCGTCGAGCGCGGTCAGCGCGTCGGCCATCGGGGTGTCGCCGTCGATGCCCGCCCCCGCGAGCAGCCCGGCGGAGGCCGCCTCGTCGAGGATCGCCTCGGCGATCAGCCCGGCCCGGCGCGGATCGAGCACGCTCGCGGCGGAATACTCTTCCACGAGTTCGCGCAGCGCCGCGGCCTCGGGCGTCAGCCCGGCGGCCTCGACGGTGGGGGTGAGATGGCCGAGCGCGATCCCGCCGAGCCGGCGCTTCAACGGCGCGGCCTCGCCGGGATCGTCGACGATGAACGGATAGACCACCGGCAGCGCCCCGACGGCCAGCGCCGGCCAGCACTGGCCTGAGAGCGCCACCGCCTTGCCCGGCAGCCACTCGGTGGTGCCGTGGGTGCCGAGATGGATCAGCGCGTCGAAGCTCTTCCGAACGCCCAGGTAGAAGGCGAGGTAGGCGTGGGTCGGCGGCGCGTCGGGATCGTGATAGCCGGCCTTGCGGTCGGCGCTCCGGCCACGGTCGGGCTGGAGGAAGAGGGTGAGGCCGCTCGCATACTCCGTGTCGTGCGCATCCCCTCTCCCCGCGTGCGGGGAGAGGGCTTCGGCGACCCTGTCGTCGCCGAAGCGAGGCGGCAGCCGAAGGTGAGGGGGCTTGGCCGGGCGAGCCTCATCCTGCACCGCCCCCTCACCCTCGCTACCGCTCGTCGCGCCGACGACAAGGCCGTCGCGACCCTCTCCCCGCGCGCGGGGAGAGGGGATCTGTGCGGCAGCAGCGTCCACCATCGGGAACCGGAATGCCCCGTCGCGGCAGAGCGGATCGTCCGCCGGCGCCCCCCAGCGCTCGGTGAGTTCCGCGCGACGCTCGTCCGGCAGTCCTTCGAACCACGCCGCGTAGTCGGCGAGCGACACGCAAAACCCCGGCTCGGCTTCGGTCAGCGCCGCCATCAGCGCACCCGCCTCCGGCAGTGCGCCCGCCGCGAACCCCGCCGCGGCGAGGTCGGCGG
>NZ_BPRD01000136.1 GCF_022179745.1 Methylorubrum podarium | reverse complement strand
GCGCCGAGCTTGACCGCGTAGGTGCCGGCGATCGAGGTGATGATGCAGGCCGCGCCGATGGCGAGCGGATAGAGCATCATCGCTTCGAGGACGGCGGCGTTGCCCGCGAAGAAGATCGCGGCCAGCACCATCGTGGCGACCACCGTCACCGCGTAGGTCTCGAACAGGTCCGCGGCCATGCCGGCGCAGTCGCCGACATTGTCGCCGACGTTGTCGGCGATGGTGGCGGGGTTGCGCGGATCGTCCTCCGGAATGCCGGCCTCGACCTTGCCGACGAGGTCGCCGCCGACGTCGGCGCCCTTGGTGAAGATGCCGCCGCCGAGGCGGGCGAAGATCGAGATCAGCGAGGCGCCGAAGCCGAGGGCGACGAGCGCGTCGATGACCTCGCGGCTACCCGGTGCCAGTCCGGCGCCGCGGGTGAGGAACAGGTAGTAGAGGGCGACGCCCAGCAGCGCGAGGCCCGCGACCAGCATGCCGGTGACCGCACCGGACTTGAAGGCGACCTCCAGGCCGCCGCCGAGCGACTGCGTGGCGGCCTGCGCCGTGCGGACGTTGGCGCGAACCGAGACGTTCATGCCGATGAAGCCGGCCACGCCCGAGAGCACCGCGCCGATCAGGAAGCCGATGGCGACCTTGATGCCGAGGAAGTAGGCCAGGAGGACGAAGAGAACGAGGCCGACGATGCCGATGGTCGCGTATTGGCGCCTCAGATAGGCCTGCGCGCCCTCGGCGATGGCGCCTGCGATCTCCTGCATGCGCTGCGTGCCCGCATCCCTTCGCATCACGTCACGGATCGTCACAACACCGTAGGCAACGGCGCAGAGCCCGCCCACGATGATCAGCAAAAGTGCGGTCATGCGTGCGTCCTTGGATTTTGATTGTGGTTTGCCGAGCCGGGCCGGGATGGCCAACGGACGTTGCTCGGTTTGAGGCGCCCTCCCTGGAGAAGCTGAACTTGATTGCCAAACTTCGGCGTTCAGCGCAAATGCCTCGTGCCGTTGAGAACCTTTCGAAACGGCCAAGATGCAAGATAATGACAAGTTTCAGCTTGCTGCAGTGCAATTGCTGCATTGCGAGATAAAAATCTGACCGTACTCATATCCTGAGGGGACGGTTGCGGCGCAGGTCATCCTCACCCGTCGTCGACGCCCCGAAGCCGCGGGGCCGATTTTCCCGCTACCGTCAGACCACGGAGGGATTCGCGTTCCCGACCGCTTCGACGGCAGGGACAGCCGATGAGGGGCCTTCCGCTCGGCGGCGCAGGCGCTGATTCTCATCCTCGAGGCGCTCGCGAGCCGCCTCGCTGTCGCGCAGCGCCGACAGGACGTGGTCGTTGAGAACCATCGTCCGTTGCTGGTCGCCGACCGCGATCGCCCGTTCACCGAGAGCGATCGAGAGCCGGACCTCGACGGCGTCCCGCTCGGCGACGAGTTGCTCACGCTCGTGAAGGAGGCGACGCAGGGCTCGCCCGGCCACCCGGTTGCTGCCCTCGAGGATCGCCAGACGCTGATCGGACACCGCGAGTCGGCGCCGCGTCTCGATCAGCAGCGCTCGGATCGCGTCGTGCTCGGTTTCGGCCTCAGCGAGGCGACGCCGTGTTTCGGTCAGAAACGCTTCGATCGCGTCGTGCTCGGCCGCGGGCACCATCGGGACGCCGGCGGCCTCATCCGTCGGAGCCCCGGTGAGGACAGCACGCAACCGCCGGAACACGTCATGCAGCGGCATCGGGGCCTCCTGCGGGAGCCTGTGCGGTCATCGGTGCGCCGTCCTCCGATCCCTCAAGGCGCCGGAGCGACGGCGCGGAGGCGGCGAGTCGCATTTCCAGACGATGCAGCGGCGCGGTGTAGTGGCGGTAATCCGCCGACGCGCGCAGCCATGCCAGCAGCGGCCCCGCCTCCCGCTCCGCCAGAGGCGCCTCGACGTCGGACAAAGGCTCCTCCAGACCGAGCAATTCGTAGCGGGCCGCGGCCTCGATCCAGCTCGACGCGAGGGGGGCGTCCTCGTGCATGAACAGCAGGCCGGACAGGAACAGGACCCGCTGGATCATCACGGTCGAGACCTCGATGGGGCAACCGCCGAGGATCTCCGGATGGACGCGCCCGCCGAAGGTGCCGGTCGCCACCGTCTCGCCGCCGCTGCGATAGGAGCTGTGCGAGAAGACGCAGCCCAGGGCGGACATGCGCGCGACCTGAACCGCGATCTTCTCGGGGGCGAAGAGGTCCGGGCTCGTCACCAGCGCGACGTAGTCGCCGCGAGCCGCCATCAATCCGAGGCGAAGGCGGGCCGGGAGCTGCCGCTCCGGCGTCGGCCGCAGCCGCCTCGTGCAGGTCCCATCCGAGTCGCCCTCCGCGGCGAGTGCTTCGAGGATGGCGGGATCTCCGACCAGGATCACCTCGTCCGGTCGTCGTGTCTGCGCCTCGACGCTGGCCATCGTCCGGCGTGCGGCCTCCACGTCCGACCCGACATCGACGACCACCGAGACCGACGTCTCCGCCGCGCTCGTCCGCGCCATGCGGTCCGCCCGGTCGGCGACCCGCCGATTCGGGCTGCGATAGCGCAGGAACTCGCCGGTCCGCTTCAGGAAGCGCTCCCGGCTTCCGTCCACGATCGCGGCCTCGAGCACGCTCGTTTCGTCGAGCACGTCGTTCCAGAAGGCACAATTCTCGGCGAGCGCCTCGCTGCGGTGAGAGCCCTGATCCGGATGGAGCCGCGAGCGCATCAGGCAGCGCGGAACGTGGACGAAGCTGGCCTCGCGCGCGAGCCTCCACCACATCCGATAATCCTGGGTGTAGGGATAGCGCGCGTCGAAACCGCCGACGCGCCGAAGCAGGTCGCGGGTGGTGAGGAGCGTGCAGCCGTTGATCAGCCCCTCGTAGAAGGCGAGGCGCGGGTTGAGCGAGAGCGCCGAGTGATCGAGCCGCTGCTCGCCCGTGATGCGGCCGGCGGCATCGATCCACGAGAAGTCAGAGAAGAGACAGACGTCGTCCCGGTCGACCGCATCGAGGATCCGCACCTGGAACTCGGTCTTGCCGGGCTCGAACAGGTCGTCGTGCGACAGCCACGAGAACAGGCGGCCGGATGCGTTGGCGAGCGCCGTGTTGAGCGCGACCGCCACCCCGCCCTGGGGCTGGTGGAGGTAGCGGATCCGATCGCCGAACCCGCGCGCGATGGCGCCGGTCTCGCCGTCGTCGTCCGAGCCGTCATCGACGACGATGATCTCCGTCTCCGCGCGCTGCTGCCGGAGAGCGCTCTCGATCGCCTCGCCGAGATAGTTCGCGCCGTTATGGACGGGAATCGCGATGGTGACGCTGCGGTCGCCCAAACCTATCCCTCTGTCGTCGAAGCTTGCGTCGGGATTTGGATCGTGTCCGGCGCCCGGCGCGTCCGCTCGAAGGCACTGGTCAACTCGCCGCCGAGTTCGACGGCTTCGAGGATGAGGGCCGGGACGTCGATCACGGCCCCCTCGTTGAAGCCGAAATCGGTGAAACTCTCAAAGGTCGGAATGTGGTACTTCCGCACCGGACCGCGCCCCGTGACGAGAAAGATCATGTGGGAGCCGGCCGGACGGGCGAGGCAGGTGCCGTCGTTCAGTTCCGGGCCCATGGTGATGGACGGGATGTCCTCGCTGAAGATGATGTCCTCGGCGCCCGAGAACAAAGCTTGATAGACGGCCGGGCTCGCGACCCTGTGCCGACGGCCGCCGAAGACGAGCCAGACATCGGGACTCTCCGGCTCTGCCAGACGGAGGCCATCCAGATCGTCACGCAGCGTGTACAAGACGCACCTCGCAAGCCTCGCCCGGGCCGGCGCCCGCTGCCGCCCGCTGCCTATGAATCAAGGTTGCGTGATAAACGAGGCCTCCCGATGCATCAAGTTTCGGGCGGAGGCTCGAAGGTCTCTCGAAGCGTTGCACTGCGACACATGCGCTCGGATCGAGTAGAATTTTTAGAGCGAAGCGTTGAGGGGCAGATTGACGACCGACCTCTCCGATCAATCAACCCGAGCGACCTGCTTGAAAAACTCCGCCAAGGAGATCCGGGTATAAAATCGTCCGCGCCCGGCGCCGTTGGTTGTCGGCCCTCTCCGGGGGCATGCGCGAGGAGGATGCTCCGTCGCTGCCGACGAAGGGTCTCAGGCCGCAAGCACTCCTCGAACGGCCGTCGCCGCGTTCAGGGCGGCGCAGGCGTCGTCCGTCGACACGACGCGTCGAAATCGGGGCCCGGCCTTCGGACCGACCGAGCTCGCCTTGGGGTGAACGGCTCAGCGCAGCGGCGGGGACTTGTAGGCGGGGGCCAGGACGTACCCGTCCGAGTCCCGGCGCGGTCCCTGTGGGGTCGCGGTGAGCATGTTGCCGAAATAATCGTTGCCGGTCGGGCCGAAACTGCCGCCGTTCATGACGGTCGGCACCGGCACGGCACCGATGGCGCGCAGATCCTGCCCGTCGGTGCTGATCGGCGGCCCCCGGAAACGGCCGCTCTCGGGATCGACTTCATGCACCACGGGCCCGCGCGCCTCGCCGTAGGGGCGATCCTGCAGGTTCTGGGCGGCGGCGCCTTGGGCGGCGAGCCCGAGAAGAGAGGCGGCAAGGAGGAGGCGGGCACGGGCCACGGGCTTGCTCCGACGTTAGAGGCTTTGAGCCGAGAGGCGTGCCAGCTCGGCGGAAGAACGCTTCGACACGCGAATGAGCCGTGACCGCTCGCAGGGCGATCGCACCGGCTCGGGCCGACGTCTCGAGGGCGCGATCAAACCCCGAGACGTGACAAGGAAAGGTTGACGGGGGAGCCCGCCGTCAGCCCTTCGATTGCAGGACGGCGCGCGGTTCGCGCACCGTGGGTGTGCAATCGGACTTGTAGGCGTTCAGCGGTAACGGCGTCGAGCTGCAGGAATAGGCTTCTTCCGGCGAGGGGGCGGGCACGGGGTCGCGCGCCACGATCGGGTGGGGGGCGCAGGCTCCGGCGGCGGCGCCGGCGAGCGCCAGGGCGGCGAAGAGCTTCAGGCGGCGCATGCGGGTCCTCGAAACACGTCCGCCCGCCGGGACGGCCCGGCGGCAAAACGGGAGAAGACCCTGCGGACGCGGACGCCCACTGACAAGCTTTCCGCCCCCGATGCGCCGGCGAACAGGGCCGATTGCCCGGCCCTGTCGCCCCGCCGCAACAACCCCCGACGGCGAGCGCGCCGGGCTCAGACCGCCTTCTGCATCGGCACGACGTTGTGCAGCGTGCGGTCGGCACCGTCGAAGAAGCGGCGGACGTTGCGCGCCGCCTGCCGGATGCGCTGCTCGTTCTCGACGAGCGCGATGCGGACGTACTCGTCGCCGTGCTCGCCGAAGCCGATGCCGGGTGCCACCGCGACATCCGACTTCTCGAGGAGCAGCTTGGAGAATTCCAGGCTGCCGAGCTCCCGGAACTTTTCCGGGATCGGCACCCAGGCGAACATCGAGGCTTCCGGCGTCGGCAGCTTCCAGCCGGCCTTGCCGAAGGATTCGATCAGGGCGTCGCGGCGCTTCTTGTAGGTCGCGCGCATCTCCTTGATGCAGTCGTCCGGCCCGTTGAGCGCGGCGGTGGCCGCCACCTGGATCGGCGTGAAGGCGCCGTAATCGAGGTAGGACTTCACCCGCGTCAGCGCCGCGAGCAGGCGCTCGTTGCCGACGGCGAAGCCCATGCGCCAGCCCGCCATCGAGAAGGTCTTGGACAGCGAGGTGAACTCGACCGTGCAATCCATGGCGCCCGGCACCTGCAGCACGGAGGGCGGCGGGTTGTTGTCGTCGAAATAGACCTCGGCATAGGCCAGATCCGAGAGCAGGATCAGCTCGTGCTTCTTCGCGAAGGCGACGAGGTCGCGGTAGAAGTCGAGGCTCGCGACGTAGGCCGTCGGGTTCGACGGATAGCAGACGACGAGCGCCACCGGCTTCGGGATCGAGTGGACGACCGCCTTCTCCAGCGCCGGGAACATCGCCGGGGTCGGCTCGGCCGGCACGGAGCGGATCACGCCGCCCGCCATCAGGAAGCCGAAGGCGTGGATCGGGTAGCTGGGATTGGGGACCAGCACCACGTCGCCCGGCGCCGTGATCGCCTGCGCCATGTTGGCGAAGCCCTCCTTCGAGCCCAGCGTCGCCACGACCTGCGTCTCGGGGTTGAGGCTCACGCCGAAGCGGCGCTGGTAGTAGCCGGCCTGGGCGCGGCGCAGGCCGGCGATACCCTTGGAGGCGGAGTAGCGATCGGTGCGCGGCTTGCCGGCGGTCTCGACGAGCTTCTCGATGACGTGGCGCGGGGCATCCAGATCCGGGTTGCCCATGCCGAGATCGATGATGTCGGCGCCGCGGGCTCGGGCGGCGGCCTTGATCCGGTTCACCTGCTCGAAGACGTAAGGCGGAAGGCGCTTGATGCGGTGGAAATCGGTCATGGCGTCGTTCTGTCCGGTGTCGCGAACCCTCCCCCCGCAAGGAATCGTCGGCGGTGAGGAGTCGGCCTGTTTACCATCGACGCGCCCGCGCGCCGATACGAAATCGCAATGCCCGGCCCGAAAGGCCGGGCGGAGGGCTCACTGCACCGGATTGGGCGTGAGCCCCTTGGCGGCGTCCTTCGCCGCCCCTTCCGCCGCGCGCCCCTTGGCCTCGTTGCGGTTGCGCGCCCCTTCGAGTTCCGCCTGCAAGGCCGTCTGCCCGGCCGAGTTGCGGGCGCGGAGGTCGCGACGGGGCGCCGACTCGCCCACCGGCATGTAGGTCGCGTCGCCCTTGCGGGACTGCTGCACGAAGTCGGGCGTCTCCACCGGCTTGATGCCGGACCCGGCGCCGACCATGGCCGCCTTCAGCGGATTCACGTCGCCCGAACAGCCGCCGGCCGAGGCCGCGGCAAGGAGCGGCAGGGCCAGGGCGATGGTGCGGACGGTACGGCGCACGATCATGACAACGGTCTGGAAATGGAGCCGGGGGCGGGCGACATCTGCTGGGTGGAGCGTTAATTTGTCGGAAACGAGGCTCGGGCCGTCCGGACGGGCGGGATGCGGGCGGACCCTGGGAGGACGTGTCGCGTGGCCACGGAGCGTACGAGCCCGGCACCGCCGGATTTCGAGACCATCGCGCGCAACGCGAACCAACTCGCGGAGGTGTTCCGGCAGTCGGCGGCCGCCTCCCTCAAACCGTTCGAACAGGCGGGACAGGGAGCGGGACTTCCGGGGGCGAAGCTCCAGGGCGCCGACGAGATCGACGAGATGACCCGCACCCTCACGCGGGTGGCCGAAACGTGGCTGAAGGACCCCGAGAAGGCGCTCCAAGCCCAGACCAAGCTCGGGCAGTCGTTCGCCGCGCTCTGGGCCTCGACCATGAGCCGGATGCAGGGCGCAGCCGCCGCACCGGTGGTCGAGCCCGAAGCCAAGGACAAGCGCTTCGCCCATGCCGACTGGAGCGCCAACCCGGTCTTCGACCTGATCAAGCAGAGCTACCTGATCCTCGGCCGCTGGGCGGAGGAGATGGTCGAGACCGCCGACGGCATCGACGAGCACACCCGCCACAAGGCCGAGTTCTACCTGCGCCAGCTCCTCTCGGCCTACTCGCCCTCGAATTTCGTGATGACGAACCCCGAACTCCTGCGCCAGACGCTGGAGGAGGGCGGGGCCAACCTGATGCGCGGCATGAAGATGCTGCAGGAGGATCTGGAGGCCGGGGGCGGCCAGCTCCGGGTGCGCCAGACGGACCTCAACGCCTTCACCTTCGGCGAGGACGTGGCGGTGACCCCCGGCGAGGTCATCTTCCGCAACGACCTGATGGAGCTGATCCAGTACGCGCCGACGACCGAGACGGTGCTGAAGCGCCCGCTGCTGATCGTCCCACCCTGGATCAACAAGTTCTACATCCTCGACCTCAACCCGAAGAAGAGCCTCATCGGCTGGATGGTCTCGCAGGGGATCACGGTGTTCGTGATCTCCTGGGTGAACCCGGACGAGCGCCACCGCGACAAGGACTTCGAGTCCTACATGCGCGAGGGCATCGAGACCGCCATCGACATGATCGGGGTCGCCACCGGCGAGAGCGACGTCGCGGCGGCGGGCTACTGCGTCGGCGGCACCCTGCTCGCCGTGACGCTGGCCTACCAGGCGGCCACCGGCAACAGGCGGATCAAGAGCGCGACCTTCCTCACCACGCAGGTCGACTTCACCCATGCGGGCGACCTCAAGGTCTTCGCCGACGAGGGGCAGATCAAGGCGATCGAGGAGCGGATGGCCGAGCGCGGCTACCTGGAGGGCGCGCGGATGGCCAATGCCTTCAACATGCTCCGGCCCAACGACCTGATCTGGTCCTACGTCGTCAACAACTACGTGCGCGGCAAGGCGCCCGCCGCCTTCGACCTGCTCTACTGGAACGCGGACGCCACCCGGATGCCCGCGGCCAACCACTCGTTCTACCTGCGCAACTGCTACCTCAACAACACGCTCTCCAAGGGGCAGATGGTGCTCGGCAACGTGCGCCTCGACCTGAAGAAGGTGAAGGTGCCGGTCTTCAACCTCGCCACCCGCGAGGACCACATCGCCCCGGCGCTCTCGGTCTTCGAGGGATCAGGCAAGTTCGGCGGCAAGGTCGATTACGTGCTGGCGGGCTCCGGCCATATCGCGGGCGTGGTCAACCCGCCCGGTCCCAAGGCCAAGTACGGCTTCCGCACCGGCGGCCCGGCCAAGGGCCGGTTCGAGGACTGGATCGAGAAATCGACCGAGCATCCCGGCTCGTGGTGGCCCTACTGGTTCCGGTGGCTGGAGGAGCAGGCGCCCGAGCGCGTGTCCGCCCGCATTCCCGGAGCGGGTTCGCTTCCCTCCCTCGGCCCGGCACCGGGCACCTATGTGCGCATGAAGGGCTGAGGAATAGCGCGGCAACCGTGTCTCCGCCGCGCCGCCGTTGCGGACACGGGACCGTGATTTGCCTTATCTGATCCCGGGGCGGCCCGCCTCGGGAGGATAGAAGCGCGTTGCAGCACGCCACCGAACTCATCTCGATCATCGCGCTCGGACTGGTCTGCGCGTTCATCGGCGGCATGCTGGCTCAGAAGATTCGGCTGCCGCCGCTCGTCGGCTACCTCGTCGCCGGCATCGCCATCGGCCCGTTCACGCCCGGCTTCGTCGGCGATCCGGCGCTGGCGAGCCAGCTCGCCGAGCTCGGCGTCATCCTGCTGATGTTCGGCGTCGGCCTGCACTTCTCCATCGGCGACCTGCTCGCGGTGCGCACGATCGCGCTGCCCGGAGCGATCGTGCAGATCGCGGCGGCGACCGCCATGGGCGCGGGGCTGGCCTGGGGCTTCGGCTGGGGCGCGGGGGCGGGCCTCGTCTTCGGGCTGGCGCTCTCGGTGGCGAGCACCGTCGTGCTGCTGCGGGCGCTCGAAGGGCGCGGCCTCCTCGACACCGACAAGGGCCGCATCGCCGTCGGCTGGCTGATCGTCGAGGATCTCGCCATGGTAGTGGCCCTCGTGCTGCTCCCTGCGCTGGCGCCCTCCCTCGGCGGGGACACGGTCGGGATGGCGGGCCACCACGTCGGGCCGGATCACGGCCTGTGGCTCACGCTGGGGCTGACGCTGGCCAAGGTCGGCGTGTTCGTCGCCGTGATGCTCATCGGCGGACGCCGGGTCGTTCCCTACCTGCTGGCGCTCGCCGCCCGCACCGGCTCGCGGGAGCTGTTCACCCTGGCCGTGCTGGCGAGCGCGGTGGGCATCGCCTACGCCTCCTCCGAACTGTTCGGCGTGTCCTTCGCCCTCGGCGCCTTCTTCGCCGGCATGGTGCTCGCCGAATCGGACCTCAGCCATCAGGCGGCGGCCGATTCCCTGCCGTTGCAGGACGCCTTCGCGGTGCTGTTCTTCGTCTCGGTCGGCATGCTGTTCGACCCGGGAATCGTCCTGACGGCGCCGCTCTCGATCCTCGGCGTGGTCGGCGTGATCGTGCTCGGCAAGTCGCTCGCGGCCATCGCCATCGTGCTCGCCTTCGGCCATCCCGTCGGCACGGCGCTGACCATCGCCGCGAGCCTCGCGCAGATCGGCGAGTTCTCGTTCATCCTCGCCGGCCTCGGCATCTCCCTGAAGCTGCTGCCGCCGGAGGGGCGCGACCTGATCCTCGGCGGCGCGCTCCTGTCGATCACCCTCAACCCGCTGTTCTTCGTCCTGGCCGACCGGGTGTCGCGCTGGCTCGGCGAGCGGCCGGAACTGCGCCGCCGCCTCGAGCGCCGCGCCGCCGCGCCGCTGCCGGTGCGCGCCGCCGCCCCCGCGCTGCACGACCACGCGGTGATCATCGGCTACGGCCGCGTCGGCAGCGCCATCGGCAAGGCGCTTCAGGATTGGAGCCTGCCCTTCGTCGTGGTGGAGCGCGACCGGCGCCGGGTCGAGGATCTGCGGGCGCAGGGCGTGCCGGCGGTGTTCGGCGACGCCACCGCGCCGGGAATCCTGGATGCCGCCGACATCGCCACCGCCCGCCTGGTCGTGGTGGCGACCCCCGACCCGCACCAGGCGCGGCGGCTGCTCGCCAAGGCCCGCGCCGCCAATCCGGGCATCGACAGCGTGGTGCGCACCCACAGCGACAGCGAGCGCCGCCGGCTGGAGGAGGACGGCGTCGGCCTCGTCCTGATGGCCGAGCGGGAACTGGCGCTTGGCATGATGACCTACGCGCTCCGCAGCCTCGGCATCCGCGAGGGCGAGGCGCGGCTGTTCGTGGATTCGAGCCGCTCCGAGAGCCAGGGAACGCCGGTCGCCGAGCCGGAGCAGCCCGCCCCCGAACTGCGCCAGCGGCGGGACGAGCCGGAGTAGGGCGGGATGGTTGTCAGACGATCTCCGGTTGATCGCTTCGGTCTGTCCTTCGTCATTGCGAGGCGAAGCCGTGGCAATCCAGGGCGCGCCCTGTCCGGAAAGGGCGCGCCCTGGATCGCTTCGCTGCCGCTCGCGATGACGGAGTGGGGCAAAACCCGAACCAATCAATCGGAAACGGTATCACAGGCTGTCGAGGCGGGTGATGAAGACCGCGAGCTCGCTCTGCCGACGGATCGCGAGCTTGCCGTAGACGGCCTTGAGCTGGCTGCGCACCGTGCTCTCGCTGACGGCGAACTGCTCCGCGACCTCCCGCGGCGCGGATCCCTGTCCGACCAGGGCGGCGACCCGCGCCTCGGCCCGGGTGAGGCCGAGCTGTTCCAGCAGCGGCTCGATCGGGCGCGTGGCCGGCGCGAGCAGGTCGCGCAGCAGCAGCACCACGCCGCCCCCGAGACCGGCGCCGGCCACCGGAAACGGATCGCCGCCGCGCAGGGGCAGCGCTTCGACGGAGAGCGGGCGTCCGCCGCCCCGGCGGCGCAGAAGGAGGAGGTCCTGCCGCGGCCATGCCCGGTCCGGCAGGATGTCGGCCAGGAAGCGGTCGAAGCGCGCACTCTCGACGGGCTCCGCCGCCTCCGGCACGGCGCCGCCGCGCAGGGCGATGTAGCCGGCCGCCAGCCGCTCCGCCGCCGGGCTGACGAGCCGGACCCGGCCGCGGGCGTCGAGGATGACGATCCCCGCCCGCATCCGCTCCAGGGCGGAGGTGAGCCCCTCCGCCTCCCGGCGCATGTCGCCGACGAGCGCCGTGAGCCGAAAGGCGCGGATGACGTGCGGGCCGACGAGCCCCAGCCGCTCGACCTCGAACCCTTCGAACGGGCCTTTCCGCACGTCGCGGGGCGCGCTGAACGACAGGGTGTGACGGTCCAGGGGGTCGGCGCCGACATAGGCGCAGAGATTGCCGAGGCGGTGCCGGTCGATGAAGTGCTGGAAGAACGGATCGGTGCGCTTCCGGTCCGGCTCGATGTACATCTCGTCGACCATGACCGCGCCCGGCCGCAGCAGGCCGCGCTCGCGGCCGAGGCGGATGCGCGTGTCGTGCTGCCACCAGCCGCCGGCGCCGTAATCGACCCCGACATCGGCGATCCGCTCGGATGCCAAGGTCTGCGCCGTGCGCGCCGGATCGTGAGACACGATGACGGTCCCACGCGCCCCGAGCGCATCGGCGAGCCCGTCGAGTGCGCCGGACCACTTCTCCGGATCGAGGGCCGCCGCGTAGCACGCGTCGATCAGAACAAGAGGATCAAAACCCGACATCGACCGATACGAGACACGCCGACCCGATCGCGTCGGGCCGGCGTCTCCAGACCTTCGTTTTGACGCGCTTTCTTTCGCAGAACCGGCATCCACGACGTCGGAAAGCGCTCGGAGTGGAACGTTACCAGATCTTAAGCATGTTTCGATGCGAACGGCGATTGCCGATCAGCCGTAATTCACATCCCGGGAGTAAGGTTTGACCTGCCGATCTACTTTTGTCTGAAATTGTACAGTGGCGCCGGGATGTCGCCGGGATGCCCGGATCGCCAGCCCGACGCCGAGCGCCCGGGTCGCAACTCGGACCCGGCCGGTCTCTCCTCGTCAGCCCTCGATGCGGGAGAAGTCGGCGACCTCGCGGGTGGCGGCGCGCAGGGCGTTGAGGAGCAGGAGCCGGTTCCGGCGCAGGGTTGGGTCGTCGGCGTTGACGGTGACCTTCTCGAAGAAGGCGTCCACCGGTGCCCGCAGCCGCGACAGCGCCCGCATCGCTCCCGAAAAATCCTCGGCCGCCACCGCTGCGGAGGCCTCCTCGCGCGCCGCGGCCAGCGCCTCGGCGAGCGCCCGCTCCTCCGGCTGGCCGGAGGCGGCGAGCGCCGCATCGGGGGCCTCGTCGTAGGCGCGGCCGTCCTTCTTCTCCTCGATGCGCAGGATGTTGGCCGCGCGCTTGTAGCCGGCGAGCAGGTTCCTGCCGTCGTCCGTTCCCAGGAACTCGCCCAGCGCCTCGACGCGGCGGACGACCATCAGCAGGTCGTCCTGGCCGGGCAGGGCGAAGACGGCGTCGATCAGGTCGTGGCGGGGGCAGGAACCTGCTCGCCGGCTACAAGCGCGCGGCCAACATCCTGCGCATCGAGGAGAAGAAGGACGGCCGCGCCTACGACGAGGCCCCCGATGCGGCGCTCGCCGCCTCCG
>NZ_BPRD01000135.1 GCF_022179745.1 Methylorubrum podarium | reverse complement strand
TACTCGCAGCCAGTTCATAACAGCCTCTAGGCTATCGTCGACCGAGTCGAGGTGGGAGCGGACGTGATCCGCATCGTCGGCGACAAGGAGAACCTGAAAACTGCCCTGACCGGAGCAGGCGGCTCAGCCGTGCCCGGTGTTCGCAGTTCTGTGTCGTCCCAGCATAAGCCCGACTCGGTTAAGGGTTTGAAATCCCTGGCCGTGGGCCTTTTGGTCTGAATCGACTTCCAGGATAGGGTCGAATCGCATTGGGCGTATCCAGTTCAGGAGCGACTCGATGGAGGCCAAGATCAGTCGTAACGGGCGGCCTTGAACACCTCGTCCGCGCCAATGCCCAGCGCCTCAGCCACGGCCTCACAGATCCTCACGTGCAGGCTCTGGGCCTCGTCGAGGCGGTTCTCCTCGATGACATCGCCCACGATGCGAATGAGCAGGACCGGTGCCGTCTCGGTGTTGTCGAAGATCACCGTCTGGTGGGCGAGCGGGATGGCTTGCGCGAGCTTGCCAAAGGCCGCTTCGTAGCGGCGGCGGATGACGTCTTCCGGGATATTATGTCCGCCTTGGCTGACCCTTTGGGCCACACGGTCGACGTTCAGATCAGCGCTCGCCAAGGCGACGAAGACGAGGCCCATCTCATAGTCGGCGCCGCGGGCCCGACGCATCAGACTGAGCGCTTGGTTGGAGCTGAGCGTCGTCTCGTAGACGAAATCCCGTCGCTGTTCGACGAGTTCATCCAGCCGCTGGAGCACGGCCCGCCCTGCAGAGAGTGAGGCCCCCTCAGGATCATCAGGGTTCATGCGGCGCGCGATGACGTCCGCATTCACGAACTCACCGGGCGGGGCAAGCGCCCGGTAAATGCTCGACTTGCCGGACCCATTCGGGCCACCGAGGATGGTACAGACCGCGACGGCTTCGCGATCCTCAAAGCCTCGGTCCATAGGCCTCCGTGACGACATCCCGGCCATCCTGACGCTCGATGCGCTCGCGCGTGCCGTCGGGCAACTCTCGGATGATGCCGTCGCCGAGGGAGGGGTCCATGTAATAGGCGGGAACGCCCGCCTGCTTGGCCTCTTCCAGGGCGCGGATACCAACCTGGCTGATGGCCTCGGCGTTCTCGCGAATAAGTTTCGTGAGGATCATGGCTGTTCCCGAGGAATGGTACGAATTGAGGTCGACCCTAACATAGTCGACCGGAGGAGCCTCATAAAGGCTTAGGATTTCTCGGATGCCCGGGCGACGTCTCGGCGGTGCCAGACTACCGCTGCGCCCGACGCGCAGACTGTCGCTGGGCGGAAACCCCTCTTGGCCATCCGGTCGCGAACCTGGCCGGTTCTTACCCCAAGCACCTCGGCCGCCATGCTGCTCAGCATGTAGAGCTCCTCGAACCGGACGATGTCCGTTTCCCAGAACGTCGCCCTGCCGGGCCCGTTGGCCGCGATCAGGCACGAACGACGCAGCGCGCGCACGACCCCCTCGTTAGTCAGCAGACGCGCCGCCGCCTGTCTCTGGGTGAGGTAGGCGCAGGCCCGTTCGGCTATCCGCGCCAGGGCGGCCGAAGCGGCATCCCGCTCCCAAACCATGAGCTTCCCCTTGGCTGCGAAAGGCTCGACGCCTGCTGCCGCGAGGAGGGGGCGAACCTGGCGCGGCTCAAGCCCGACCCGGTCCGCGATCTCGCGCGTCAAGGCGAACCTGGCCTTGAAGTCCGCGACCGTGCGCTCGGAATTGCGCCGGCGACGCTGGCCGTTGGTCTCCATGATACCCTCGCCCACGAGCCACATGAGCATACCGGGCGACGCACCCAGGGCGAGGCACGCCTCCTCGTCGGTCATGCCGGATGAGTCGGTGCGATCCGCACGGACAACGACCTCCTTCACGAACTGGGTGAATGCCTTCTCGTCGATCAGCGTGACCTGCCGGGCGAACGGCCCGGGTCTCTCCCCGCCGGCCACGGCAACGGCCCCACGGATGACGCCTTCAAGCACCTCGGCCCATGGGATGTGCATCAGCGACATGGCCCTTACGCTGGCCCAGAGCCGGGGTAGGGATCCTTGGCTCAAACGTAGGCAGGACCGTAGGTCGGCGTCTAGCCGCTCCAGCGATGAGCGGGCGTAGAGACCGCCCTCGTAGAGGCGACCGAGCGCCGAGCCCGACGCGGTTTCCAGCAGGCCCATTTCGGCGAGTGCCGGGGCCGCCGATGGAGGAACGCCCAACCTTACGGCGACGGCCTTGGCATCGACGATGTCGTTCCATCCCTTGCGAAACCGCTCGACGTCATCCTCGCGGTACAGGATGACGGCCCGTCGGCCCGTGCCGGTCCTGTGAGCGACGAGCCCAACCTTCTCGGCCCTCCTCGCGAACGTCTTCACCCCCATGCCGATGCGCGCCGCGGCTTCCACCTGGGAGATATGGCCCTCCGGCAACGGAGCGCCCTTCCGGTAAGCGTCGGCGGCCCCGACGCCGGTCCGGTGCAGCCAAGCAGCATCGAGTTCCCGCAGCAACACCGCCCGGATGTCGGGCGAAAGGTGCCGCACCCGGGCGGTCTGGGCGAGCGCGCCGAACTCCCTGACCATCGGTGTCCCGCTTGTCCGCGCCGGCGCCGATTGACGGATCTCCTCGGCGAGATCCCGGAATGCAGTCGGCCAGGATAGGATCATGCGCGCGGCCCGAGCCATCACGGAGGCGGTCAGGCGCGCGTAACTGGTGCGCGACTCGAACAGCTTGAGGTCGTCTCCGGGACGCTCCGAGATGGTCTCCACGGCGCTGGCCAGCGTCAGCATCATCTCGAACACCTCGCCCGGCCCCAAGTTCGAGAACTCGGGATGGAGGGCTTTTCGAGCCCGCTCCCGCCTATGGCCGACCGGATGGATCAGGTCGCAGACGAAGGTGAGCGCGGCCTCGTCGCCCGCCTCCACGATGCCGCCGGCATGGTCACGGAGGTCGACGGTCGGGTCTCCGTCCTCATCGACGCAGAAATCACAGAAGGCGACCCCGGCCGTGCGCTTCCAGCCGAGATGGCGCTCGCAGACCGGGCAGCGGTCGATGAGCTCCTCGCGGCTGTCCGGGCAGAAGGCGAACGGTCTCAACTCCCACAGCGCCCGATGATGGGCCGCCATGCGCAGGGACCGGGGCGATACCCGACGGTGCCGGCTCTCGCGATGGTCGGCACGGATTGTGGCGCCGAAGAAGTCGATGAACTTTCCCCGGCCCGGAATGGTCTCGACCGGGTACATCCGTGACAGCACCTCGTGCGTCTCCAGCCTCAGTACGAAGGCCAGACTGTCCACGGGGGCGTCCTCGGTGACCGGGAGCGAGGCCGGAAAGAGGGTATCGATGTCGGCGTAGCCGAGAACCCTACCGAGGAACGGGACGGCGTTGAGGCACGCGGCATCCGCCACCAGCCCGAGCAAGCTCGCGTCTTCCGCCGGGACATCCGGGAGGCTGAAGGCGAGCGGCCGCATGATGAGCCCGCGTCGTCGCGGGATGGTCTGGATGCGCGCGTCCGTAGCACCGAGGTCACCCGTCATGCCGCGGCCTTGAGCTGCTTGAGGTCGCGCGCGCCGTTCGCGAACGGGTCGTGGTCGGAGATCCCGGTCGGGATTGCCCAGCGCCGGGTCGCGTGGCTGAGATCCTCGCGCGTGACGCCCCGGCGACCGTCCCTGGCCGCGTGCTTGGCGGCGACCATCACAAGGTTCGAGACCGTGCCGATGACGCCCTTCGAGACGTCGTAGAAGCACGCGGGCAGGTCACCGACGACGAGGCCGGACGGCTCCTGTGCGAGGCCGTGCTCGACCATCTTGAGGTCGATGCCCGCGACGTGCTCGATGAACATCGTGCGCTCCTCAGCGACCTGGATGTCGAGCGGTTCGAGGAAGACCGGCTCCAGGGCGCGCTGCTTCATCTGGTTGTTGGACAAGAGCACGGACTTGGCTTCCGGGGTGCCCATCAGCACCAACGGGCACGCACCACGGATCAGCATTCGCTTGAGCGTCTCGGTGACGCTCCAAGCCGTCCGCTGGCCCGTGTCCGCGTGGATGAGGTGCTGAATCTCGTCGATGACGAGAACGTCCGTCTCAGCAACCTCCAGGGCGTTGTAGGTGCGGCGCATCAGTTGGGGTGCGGTGCCAGTCTCGGGATCGGGGTCCCCGAACTCTTCCAGGATGTCCGAGCCGAGGCGCTTCGTGGTCGCCTCGGACGAGAGCGTGACATGCACGACCGGGCGATGGTTCTTACCGAATGCTTCCTTTCCTACGACGTCTTCCAGATACATGGCGACCGAGGTCGACTTGCCCGATCCGCTTGGTGCGATCACGGGCAGGAACTTCATGGGCATGCGCTTCTTCGGTCGCCCTCGGGCGATCCATTCGGCACGCGATGCCTCAGCGACGTTGCGCATCTCGTCGAGGCGCTTACCGACCTCGACCAGACGTGGGTGGGGGATGCGGAAGTTCGCGAATTCGACCTCGATCCTCGCGACGAACGCGGCGGTGTCCATGGTGGTCACTCCTTGCCTTTGGCGGCGGCCATGCGCGCCTTGAGGGCGGCCATGACGGCGGCGGGGTCGCTGACGGTCAGGAGGCTGCCCGTCGTCCGTTCCGTCGAGGGCTGCGGAGGCGCGGGCGGGCCGGTTCCGACCCTCGACCGGGCCGCCCTCTTGGCCGCCCGCGTCCTGGCGGCCTTCTCCGTGGCCTTCCTGCCACCGCGGCGGGGACCCTTCTCCGGGAAGCCGGCATCCTCGCGCTCGCTCGCAGCGAGCACGACGGGCACGTCGTTGACCTTCATCCCGGAGATGCTCGGGATCTCGTGCGCCATCAGCACGGTATCCCCGCCCAGCACGGGGCGGTCGGGTTCGTGCAGCCGGCGCTTCCGGCGCATCGCCGCGAACTTCATGTGCGGCGCCGCGGCCTCGAACGCGGCGCGCAGCCGGTCGCGGGCGAGGCACTTGTCCTCGTCCGACCGGAAGGCGAGGTTCTCCTCCCTGGCGAAGGCATGCGCCTGCTCTGCCAGCCAGAAGCTCGCCCCTTCCATGCCTGCGAACCTGCGGTCCCAGCAGGGCAGCCAGACATATCGCCGCTTGCGGGGGTTCCAGACCGAGATGCCAGCCACGGTAGCCGGGTTATACTTGATCTTGACCTTCGCGGTGGCGCTGCTGCCCCGCTTGCGCCGCGTCCGTACCGGCGTGGCGCCGGCGAGGTCGTTGAGCAGTTCCGTCGTGACGACGGGGTCGTGGAAGGTCACCCCCTTGAACTGGATGCCGGAGCGGTCGAGGAGACCCTCGCCGTAGGCCCCGAAGACGGACCTGAGGAAGTTCGGGTCGTCGATGACCTTGCGGATGCCGGACGCCAGGTACTTGCGCCAAGCGAGCAGCGGCGCCACGCCCGTGCCCCGGTGCTCCTCGTGATGGTAGCAATCGGCGATGGCTTGGTAGAGGAGTTCCTCCAACTCCGACGTCAGGATGAAGGCCGTCTTCTGCGGATCGATACCGAGCTTCCGGCACATGGCCACGTCGACCGGCACCGCTCCCGGCATCTTGTGCAGGAGCATCTGGTTCACGGTGCGGACGAACCGCTCGCCGATGGCCTTGTACTCGGGGTTCGCGACCGCTGCCCATCGCACGGAGATGCCGGCGTCCTCGCAGGCGTCCTGCATGGACACGCCCGTCTGACGCCAGGCGTTGTCGACGACGATCTCCTCGGGCTTGCCCCAGATGTCCTCAAGGAGCGGCGCCAGGTCGGGGCGCCGGGCGATGACCTCGTGCTTGCCGGTGCAGATCTTCTGCAGGCAGGACATAATGCCGTAGACGTTCTCCCCGCCGTACGTGATTGAGAAGGCCGGGCAGACCCTGCTCTTGACGTCTACGGAGTAGGTGATGGTGGGCCGGCCCAGTGGTGTGCGCGTCTCGTCGTCGACCGCGCACCAGCCGTCCGCGACGGTGGCGTCGATGATGATCAGGTCGAGGATGCGCTTGGCTTCAAGGCCGCGGACGACGCCCTGGTAGCGCATGCGCCCCTCGCGCTCGCCCCACTTGGCGGTGAAGGTCTCCAGCGAGGCGGCCGCGTGGACGCGCAGCCTAAGCACCTCGTCGCAGGGCGTGGGCTGCATTTGCCAGCTCGCGCCATGGCGACGGGCGCCGATCCCGTTCAACCGGCGGATCAGGCGAACCAGCCAGGCGTAGGAATCGCCGTGGTCGCGCGCGGGGGCCGCGTAGAACCACGCGACGGCATGGTCCAGCGCATTCCTGACAAGCCTCGGCCAACGGTTGCGCGGACCCTGCCCGCGCATGTCCTGCATCACGCGGAGAGGACGTCGGCCAGGCTCGCCCCGCTCGGTGATCGCGCGCCGCAGGGCGCCGTCGCTCGGAACCCAGACGATGCCAAGCCGCGCGGCCTCGGACCTATGAAAGCGGATGAGGCGGTCGAGGCCGACCTTACCCTTGCCGACCCCTGGCGTCTCGTCCCACTTCCTGACGTAGAACTGCCGGGCGCGCTCCTTATCGTTCGCACCTTCGGGCGGCACGTCGCCGGCCGCATCGGTCCGCTGGATCTCGCCCTTGGCGTTGCGGTGGGGCCTCAAGCGCCGTGCCTGGCCCGCCGCATGAAGCGCGTCCAGATCGGCCTCGCCCATGAACTGCGTGTGTTCGGTGCGACGGTCCTGAAGCACCATCTGGCGCCCCGGGAGCTCCATGACGAACGCGACCTCGCGCTCGCCGCCCTCGGCGTCGGTGATGATCCAGATGTCGCCGACCGCGTGATCGCCCTGAAGAGCCATGGCAGCCTCAGGCCCGGGGACGGGGCGCGTCGAGGCTGCCCTCGACGGCGGCCACGAGGGCGGAGGGGCCGAGGCGCTTGGTGATGTCCACGGACAGGTACCGGCGGACGACCAGGGCGTGCACGAGGGCCTCGCCCACGAGGCCACCGCCGAGGGCATCAGCGACCATGGCCAAGGGAGCCGCGCCGCCATTGGCCCGCGTGACGTCGAGGGCCGCGAAGACATGGTGCGCGGTGATCCGCAGGTCCCGGTTCCGCTGGATCTCCTCGACGGTCCGGAGCGTGACCGGATGTTCGATGGTCGCGGCCTCGACGATGTCGAACGACCACCCGAGCCCGCGGTAGACCTCGCGGGCAAGGCCGAGCTTCAGGTCGTAATCGGGGTCGCTCTCCGGGTCGTAGAGCCTCTTGACCTCGCGGATCTCGACCGCGCCGTCCGCTAGGTCGCGGCGGATGTCGGGGAAATAGACGAGCGGGCGCGGTCGCCCGACCAGGATCTCGATCCGGTGGGGCTGCGCGAGGTACGTGAGGACCCGGCTGTCTGCCTCGCAATGGTAGAAGTAGCGCAGCTCGCGGATGTCCTCCCACGGGAGGGAGCGCCGGGCCTTCGTCGAGGCGTACCGGCCCGTGGGCTTATGGTGCCGCCCGTTGATGATGCGGCGGATCGGCCCGCCGCGGGGGTCTTCGACGATCCGCGCGGTCACGCGCATCTGCAGGATGTCGCTGTCGATCTCGAACACGCGCACGCCCTCCGTCGCCGGACGCAGTGCGCCGGCCGAAGCCAAGTCAGGTCGCGGAACGGTCAGTCGGGCCGCCGGGTCGGGGCGCAGAGGCGCGCTTGCGCGGGCGAGCCCGCGGTGGCAGGATCGCAGCGCTGGCGACTTCTCGTCGCCGCCTCAGATGAAATCCCCCCGGTTGAGGCCCCTGGTAGTCTTGTTCAGGGAATGACCACGGGCCTTGAGAGGACTTCAACCTGGCGAGCCCGCGACCTGACCGGTCGCGGGTTTTCGTTTGTGGGATACCTCGTCGCTACATCGTGCCCGACCCCCGTCGTTAGTCGCCGTATATCCACGACCGTGCCTCGATTTGATCGGCTCGGCTAGCCCCTCGGCGCCGGCGATCGGCGAGTCGGGCCGGGGGTTTAGCCCCCGTTCGACAGGTCTGTCGGACCGGTCAGGGCACGTCTGAGCATGCCGCTGGCAGGCCCGCAGGACGCGGCTTTTAGGGGTCTCAACTTCGACTTCACGAACCCCCGAAACGCGGGCGTGAAGGCCGACGGCCGACCAAGCTTGCATGCTTTCAGGCAAGGGAACTGCGCGCCTGAAAAGGCGACGCGCCCGACCCTTGAGCCCGCGATTTTTGGAAGTTGCCTATCGTAATGGTTCCCGTCCAAAAGCGGAACGAGTTTGTTGGCCAACAGCCAACAAACCTGTTGATGGCCCCTGGGAGCTTTGTTGGCTACCGGCCAACAAACTCCACGCCCAAGGCGGGTAAGCCCAACTTCTTTGTTGGCCGATAGCCAACAAAGTCCCGTCGAACGCGGAAGAAGTTTCTTGGCTGGTAGCCAAGAAAGGGTCGCGAGGCGTTTTGAGTTTGTTGGCCATCAGCCAAGAAGGTGACCGAAACGGCCGTTGGCGTTTCGCCAAGAATTTCCCGTCACACTCGCCGTATGACCGCCAGACCTTCGATCCTGGATATCGCCACCGCGTGGCAGGCGGCCGACGAGGCGAACCGCAAAGGCCGGGGTGCGCTGGGCCGGACTGCAGCCTCCCGCGGGGTGAGTTCAGCCGTCGTGAAAGAGGCTATCGACCGGGTCGAAGCGGCGCTCAAAAGCCCCCCATTCTTCGTGATCCGCGTCCGCAGATCTGGCGATTTGTCGCAGGCCGGGTTGGCCTTTCTCAGGACGGCTCCGGCTGTGCTCAAAGCTTGGCAGGCGATGGAGGCGGCGGTGACGGCGGAGACCCATGTCGACCAACGGGATGGTCGGTGATGGCTCGGCCGTGTGTCGATTGATCGAGTCGCTCTTATCCTGGAACTGGCGCCGTGCATCACACGGAAGGCATCGGCGACGAGCGAGACGCTCTTATTCTGGAAACGCCCCGGTCCTGGCCTGAGGCATGGCCCCAACCGAGTCTCTCTTATCCTGGAGCTGGTACCCCGCCCTGGCCTACGGCGTCGCTCTTATCGAGTCGCTTCTATCCTGGAAGCCGCGACGCTCTTATCCTGGAAACAGAGTCGGTCCTATCCTGGAGGCCGCGACGCTCTTATCGCGGAGATCGAGGCTGTCTTATCCTGGAAGCCGAGTCGCTGTTATATTGGCATCGAGTCGGAATTATATTGGCTCGATATTCTGTGCGGAAATGGCGCGCCCTGCGGGAATCGAACCCGCCTTTTCAGCGTGAAAGGCTGACGTCCTAACCGATAGACGAAGGGCGCTGTCCGACGGCGCCCGGTCTATAGTCGGGATCGCTTCCGACGGCAACGGCCTTGCCGAAGGTTTCCGCCGCTTGACGCGGAGCGGTCCCATCGGTTTCTCGGGCGTTCGAGACGCCGTCGTCATCCCTGCCTGAAAGACCCGCCATGACCCCGCCGCGCGACCGTCCGGCCAAGCCCTACGGCTTCCGGCCCCGCCCGCGAACGCAGCAGCCGCCCGGACCGACGGCCCGCGAGGGGAGGGACCACGTCGTGCTCTACGGCTGGCACCCCGTGTCGCAGGCGCTGGCGAACGCCGGCCGCCAGTTCCACCGGCTGCTCGCCACCGAGAACGCCCTGGCCCGCCTGAACGAGGCCGGGATCGCTCTGCCGGTCGAGCCGGAGATCGTCCGGCCGAGCGCCATCGACCGGCTGCTCGGCCCGGACGCCGTGCATCAGGGCCTCTACGCGGAGGCCGAGCCGCTGGCCGCGCCCGCCCTCGACGCGATGCCGGACGACGCACTGCTGCTCGCCCTCGATCAGATCACCGACCCGCACAATGTCGGCGCCATCGTCCGCACCGCGGCAGCCTTCGGGGTCACCGCGATCGTCACCACCGCGCGCCACTCGCCCAACGCCACCGGCGTGCTGGCGAAATCCGCCTCGGGCGGTCTCGAACACGTGCCGCTGGTGATCGTGCGCAACCTCGCCGAGGCGCTGATCACCCTCGGCGAGCGCGGCTTCACCCGGATCGGCCTCGACTCCGACGCCGGAACCTCGCTCGATGCCTTCGGCCCGCGCCGTCCGGCGGTGCTCGTGCTCGGTGCCGAGGGCAAGGGCCTGCGCCAGCGCACGACCGAGTGCTGCGACCTGCTCGTGCGCATCGACGCGACGGGCGCGATCCGCAGCCTCAACGTCTCGAATGCGGCGGCGATCACGCTCTACGCCCTGACCCGCACCGCCGGCACGGCGGGCTGAGGGCCGGATTGTCCGCGCTGAGACGGCGCCTGGACAGCGCCCCGGCACGATCCGTCTTGCCCCTCTGGCGCGAGGGTCGGCCGGCCCGTCGATGACGAGGCGGCACGGGACGTTGCGTCGGCGACGCGGATCCGGTATCGCTCGCACCGATTTCCTCATCGGTACCGTCAGGATCCGGGCGCTCACGCCCGGCGGTCGCGCCGCTAAGGGACTCGGCCCTCGACCATCGCTTTAAGCATGCGTCGGCCCTCCGAGAGGAGGCGAGCCCGACCGGATCGTCCATCCGGCGGGCGGCGGTGACGGGGGTATTCCGCAACACGAGCCGCCGACGCCGGCCTCACGCGATGAGGCCATTCAGGAGAAAGAATGTCTGCTGGTCTGAACGCAAGCTCTTCGGCCCGCGAGGATTTCGCGGCCCTGCTCGAGGAATCCTTCCTCCAGCACGAGATCACCGAAGGTTCGGTCGTCAAGGGCACCGTCGTCGGCATCGAGAAGGATGTCGCCGTCATCGATATCGGTGCCAAGACCGAGGGGCGCGTCCCCCTCAAGGAATTCACCGGCCCGGGCCGCGAGGGCGAGCTCAAGGTCGGCGATGAGGTCGAAGTCTACGTCGACCGCATCGAGAACGCGCTGGGCGAGGCCGTCATCTCGCGCGACAAGGCGCGCCGCGAGGAGAGCTGGGTCAAGCTCGAGAAGGCTTTTGAAGCCAACGAGCGCGTCACCGGCACGATCTTCAACCAGGTCAAGGGCGGCTACACCGTCGATCTCGACGGCGCCGTGGCGTTCCTGCCGCGCTCCCAGGTCGATATCCGCCCGGTGCGCGACGTGACCCCGCTGCTCGGCACGCCGCAGCCCTTCCAGATCCTCAAGATGGATCGCCGCCGCGGCAACATCGTCGTGTCGCGCCGCACCGTGCTCGAAGAGAGCCGCGCCGAGCAGCGCTCGGAGCTGGTGGCCAACCTCGAGGAAGGTCAGGTCATCGACGGCGTCGTCAAGAACATCACCGAGTACGGCGCCTTCGTCGATCTCGGCGGCATCGACGGCCTGCTGCACGTCACCGACATGGCGTGGCGCCGCGTGAACCACCCGTCCGAGGTCGTGACCATCGGCCAGACGGTGAAGGTCAAGATCATCAAGATCAACCACGAGACGCACCGCATCTCGCTCGGCATCAAGCAGCTCCTCGCCGATCCGTGGGAGGGCATCGCCGCCCGCTACCCGGAGGGCGCCAAGCTCAAGGGCCGCGTGACCAACATCACCGATTACGGCGCCTTCGTGGAGCTGGAGCCGGGGATCGAGGGCCTGATCCACGTCTCCGAGATGAGCTGGACCAAGAAGAACGTCCATCCGGGCAAGATCGTCTCCACCTCCCAGGAGGTCGAGGTGCAGAGTCTCGAGGTCGACTCGGTCAAGCGCCGCATCTCGCTCGGCCTCAAGCAGACCCTGCAGAACCCGTGGGAAGCCTTCGCCGAGAAGCACCCGGTCGGGTCCGAGGTCGAGGGCGAGGTCAAGAACAAGACCGAGTTCGGCCTGTTCATCGGCCTCGAAGGCGACGTCGACGGCATGGTCCACCTGTCGGATCTCGACTGGAACCGTCCCGGCGAGCAGGTCATCGAGGAGTTCAAGAAGGGCGACATGGTGCGCGCCCAGGTTCTCGACGTCGACGTCGAGAAGGAGCGCATCTCGCTCGGCGTGAAGCAGCTCGGCGGCGATCCCTTCGCGGAAGCCGGCGAGATCAAGAAGGGTCAGGTCGTGACCTGCGAGGTCGTCGAGGTGAAGGATTCCGGCCTGGAGGTGAAGCTCGTCGACACCGACATGCAGACCTTCATCCGCCGCGCCGAGCTCGCCCGTGACCGCGGCGACCAGCGTCCCGAGCGGTTCGCCGCCGGCGAGAAGTTCGACGCCCGCGTCATCCAGTTCGACCGCAAGGCCCGCCGCGTGCAGGTCTCGATCAAGGCGCTGGAAGTCGCCGAGGAGAAGGAGGCGATGGCCCAGTTCGGCTCGGCCGATTCGGGTGCCTCGCTCGGCGACATCCTGGGTGCCGCCTTCAACAAGAAGAAGGGCGGCGACGAGGAGTAAGCCTCGCCGTTGTCCGACGACGTCTCGGGGCCGGCTCTGCCGGCCCCGAACTTGTTTTGGTCCCGTTTTCGAAGCGTCCCGAGGCGAGCGCGATGGCAGACCGCCTCCCGAGCTTAGGCGCCGGCCTGAGATGGTTGAGGGGGAAGCCCAATGGACGGCATCCCGACCCGCTCCCACCCGATTTCGATCCCGAGCTCTACCTCGATCTGAACGCCGACGTGGCGATGGCGGTCGAGGCCGGCCTCATCGCTTCGCCGGAAGAGCATTACCGCGTCTTCGGTCATCGCGAGGGCCGGCCGTTTCGCGCGCCGTCCGTGCGGGCCGAACTCGGCGGCGGCCTAGCCGGGCCGTGGACCTACCGCTATCCCTACCGCGCCTGGCCGGATCTTCCGGCGATCGCCTTCGCCCAGCCCCGCCCCGGCCCGGAAGACGAGGCCATCGCGCGCCGGCTCATCGCCGCGTGGCGCTCCGTCGCCGGACGCTCGCCCGTCCAGGCGGACAGCGAGGGCATGTGGGCGGCGCGGACGCAGGGTTTTCCCGCCTTCCACGGCGCCCTGCGGGACGGCGACGCCGCGGTGCTCGCCGGCCAGCTGAACAACCTGTTCCGGTCGCACCTCGCGCACGGCATCGCCATGGGGCGCACGATGGCGACCCTCGCCCGTCACGCTCCGGTACCCTTCGCCGCGAGCTGGTGCGACCGGCTCCTGCGGCTTTCCGAGGCCCTCGGCCTCGCCCAGGTCCGCTCGCCGGAGCAGGGCGACTTCGCCGCGCCGCTGGCCGGCTCCCTCGGCCGGCACGCGGAGCCGGCGCGCCTCGAAGGCGAACTCGGCTTTCCCCTGGCCTTTCCCGATGTCGGCGCGCCGTTCGGCGTGCGCTACGGCGCCGGCATCCTGCCCGAGCACGCCTTCAGCCACGCCTATGCCGCCTGGCGGATCGGGCAACTCGGCCGCCTCGACCGCGTCGTCGAGATCGGCGGCGGCTTCGGCGGCCTCGCTTGGTTCCTGCGGCGGGCCGGCCGGCACTACACGATCCTCGATCTGCCCTTCACCAACGTCCTCCAGGGCTGGTTCCTGCTGAAGGCCGGCCTCGACGTGTCGCTGGCCGGCGAGCCCGAGGCCGCGATCCGGGTCCTGCCGTGGTGGGAGATCGAGCGGGACGAGCGCTACGACCTGGCCATCAACCAGGATTCCATTCCCGAAATGCCCCCGGAAACGGCGGCCATGTACATCGCGCGTATCCGCACCATCGCCCCGCTGTTCTACTCGATCAATCAGGAGGCGGCGGCACCGAACACCGGTCAGTTCCGGCAGGGCGTCGTTCCCGATCTCGTCGCGCGGGACGGCGGCTATCGGAGAGTGAGCCGGAATCTGTTCTGGATGCGCGACGGCTACGTCGAGGAACTCTACGCTCGGCGCTGAACCCGCCGCGTCCTGGGGACAGCGCTTTCGGCGACGACCGCCGCGGGTTGTACGGGCGGGAACGGAACAGGCTCTTGCCCGCTTGCCTCGGGCAGCGTTAAACACGGTCCCCGACTCGGCAGTCCTGCTCGAATCCAAGCCCATCAAGGACTTGGCCGGCATCCGGATCGGCACCGGAACAGTTTGCGGGATCAACCCGTCTCGGCGAGGCGGGCCAGTCCACGGATCAGGCAGGACCGCGTTCGGGCAGGGCGCGGCGTGTACGATCCCAACAGAACAACGGTCGCGCAGCGCCGCTTGGAGAGGAGTACATCGTCGGATGGCCGCAGACGCCGAGTTTCTCATCGACCGCCGCCGTCTGCGCCGCAAGCTGACGCTGTGGCGCGTGCTCGGCATCGGTGCCGCCATCGTCGCCGTGGGTGCTCTGGGCTACCGCGCGCGGGTCGGCGACGGCCGCTTCTTCCCGGCCACGGAGAAACAGATCGCCCGGATCTCGATCGGCGGTTTCATCGCCGGCAGCGAATCGACCAAGAAGCTGATCGAGCGGGTCGGCAAGTCGGACGCGGTCGAGGGCGTGGTGATCTCGATCTCCTCGCCCGGCGGCACGACGACCGGCTCGGAGGAGCTCTACCGCAACCTGCGCGCGCTGGCGGCGAAGAAGCCGATGGTCGCCTTCGTCGACGGGACGGCCGCCTCGGGCGCCTACATCACCGCCATCGCCGCCGACCACATCGTCGCCCGCGAGACCGCGCTGGTCGGCTCGATCGGCGTGCTGTTCCAGTATCCGGACGTGTCCGGCCTGCTCGACAAGGTCGGCGTGAAGGTCGAGTCCGTCAAATCCTCGCCGCTGAAGGCGGAGCCTTCGGGCTTCAGCCCGACCTCCCCGGAGGCCCGCGCCGCCCTGTCCTCGATCGTCCTCGACACCTACGGCTGGTTCAAGGGCTTGGTGGCCGAGCGTCGCGGCATGAACGAGAGCCAGCTCTCGGCGGTCGCGGACGGGCGCGTCTTCAGCGGGCGCCAGAGCCTGCCGCTCAAGCTGGTCGATGAGCTCGGCGGCGAGCGCCAGGCCGTGGCGTGGCTGGAGAATGAGAAGAAGGTCTCCCCGAACCTCCCGGTGAAGGATTGGAAGCCGAAAGCCGAGGGCGGGTTCAAGCTCTGGTCGGCGCTCGGGGTCGGGGCGGACCTGCTCGGCCTCGACGGGCTCGCCACCCGCCTCCGCGCGGTCGAGGACGAGGCCGCGGGCGTTGCCCATGGCGGGCTCCTGGCCGTCTGGCGTCCGGCTCCCTGAGGTTTCGCGCCATCTCGCGCCCGCCCCCCATCCGGAAGAGAGCCGCATGATCAAGTCGGAACTCGTGCTCAAGATTGCTGAGCAGAATCCCCATCTCTACCAGCGCGACGTCGAGACCCTGGTCAACGCCATCCTCGACACCATCGCCGACGCCCTCGCCCAGGGAGATCGGGTGGAGTTGCGCGGCTTCGGCGCCTTCTCGGTCAAGCGCCGCGAGGCCCGGCGCGGGCGCAACCCCCGCACCGGCGAATCCGTGGCGGTGTCGGAGAAGGCGATCCCGGTCTTCAAGACCGGCAAGGAGATGCGCCTGCGCCTCAACCGGGCCGGCATCGGCGACGAGCAGCCGAGCGCTTGATCCGCCACGACACGAACCCACCTCCCGGTGGCTGCGTCGGGGCCGCCCCGGGCCCGACGCAGCCACCGGG
>NZ_BPRD01000134.1 GCF_022179745.1 Methylorubrum podarium | reverse complement strand
CGGCGATCCTTCGCTACTGCCTGGTGCGTCCAAGCCGACAGGCTGGGCAGGTGTATGGGACGGAGACCGCCTACATGGCGGAAGCGTGTTCGTGCTCCATTCGCTCGTCAATCGTCTGCTGGCTGCAATCCCATGCAGACCGACCCTTGCCGCCTGCGGATGCGTGAAGGAAACGCCCGGTACCACGGTTCCGGGGCGCCTGTCCGGCAGCTCATCCAGGGCACGGGCTGCCCTCTCTGCATAGCCAAGCCTGACCTCCCCTGGGCGTGCAATGACACAACCACCCCGGCCTGATCCTCGGCGGCGAAGTGACCATTGTCGGCTATGTCGTCGAGGCGTTCACCAGCGGAAATCGTCGGCCGGACATGAGGAGCGGGCGCAGGGTGCTTGATCCATACTTGCCGCTTGGCGCCCGCTCGTTCGTGTCTGACCGCGCACCGGGCCAGGTCCATCGGGCCCGGTAGCGGAGAGCTGTCCGATTAGGCTGCCTGGGCGACTGGGGCGGGCGTCGGCGCATCCATCGCACGCAGATAGAGGTCAAGCAGCGTCTCTTGCTCGTCGCGCTCGTCCTTGTCCTGCTTGCGCAACTTCAGGATCTCCTTGAGCACCTTGACGTCGAGCCCCTCGCCCTTGGCCTCGCCGAAGATCTCCTTCTTGGTCTCCATGAGATCCTTGATCTCCTCGTCGAGACGCTCGATGCGCTCGATGATGGAGCGGATCCGGTCGCCTGCGACGCCCACGGTGTCGGTCGTGTCGGACATGCTCACTCCTCGCGCTGATCGGGAGCGGCAAACTGGCGGGTCAGGGTAAGCGAGAGGTTAAGGCGGTCGACCGGATAACCATGGTCGCGATCGGCAGGGCGGGCAGATGAAAGTAATCCGGTGGTGGATCGCTGCGATGGTCGCCGGGGCTCCGCTCGGTCTGGCCGTGGTCCGATCGGCAGCCAGACGGCGTGTGTGCCAGGGGGGCACAGTACACCATGGACGCCTCGCAGCGAGACGCGACCGCGTCGGCGGCATCACCGTGCATGCCCGAGTTTCGGTCGACTCCGTACCGGATGACCGCTTGCCCGTGATCCTGGTCCACGGGCTCGGGATGTCGAGCCGCTACATGATCCCGCTCGCAGAGCATCTCGCCCCGCACCTGCAGGTCTACGCACCTGACCTGCCCGGCTTCGGCCTGAGCGACAAGCCTCCTCAGGCGCTCACGGTGCGCCAGCTTGCCGATGCGCTGGCTGCCTGGATGCATGAGATCGGCGTGAAGCGCGCAGCCTTTGTTGGCAATTCGCTCGGTTGCGAGGTGCTGGTGGAACTGGCCGTCGTCCACCCGCAACTCGTCGACCGCCTTGTGCTGCAGGGGCCTACGCCGGACCCGGAGGCACGCGGCATTGCCCGGCAAGTCGTGGGCTTCTTCCTTATCGCGCCATTCGAGCGCTGGTCGCTCGCCTGGGTCGCGCTGACGGATTATGCCCGCTCTGGGATCCGGCGCTACCTCCAGACCCTGAGGAGCATGGTCGACAACCATATCGCAGAGAAGGCGTTACGGATCTCTCAGCCGACGCTCGTGGTCTGGGGCACGCGCGACTACATCGTGCCCTATGCGTTCGTGACGAGCCTCGCTGCCTCTCTGCCTCGGGGGCGGCTTGCCGCCATCCCCGGCGCGGCCCACGGGATCAATTACTCGCATCCGGAGGCCTTTACGGCTGCCTTGCTGCCATTCCTTCTTGCACCGCAAGAGAGGCCTCCGACTGAAGACTTGTCCTTCGAATTCGACGTAGATTGAAATTCTTCAGCCGAGCTCGACTGCTTTGAAAATGTCTACCTGCCGACACTCCTTCGACCGCGTGGCCCGGCGGATGCGGGCGTGTTATCATGATTTTCATCGTGGAGCTTGCGCCAGCGGATGAGGCGCTCGGGGTTGAGCCTGCCGTCGGCGACGGCGGCTTGCACGGCGCAGCCGGGTTCGTGCGCGTGCGTGCAGTCGCGGAACCGGCACGAAGGCGCGAGTTCGGTGATCTCGGCGAACAGCGTTGCGATCCCTTCCCCAGCGTCGCTGACATGCAGCGTCCGCATCCCCGGCGTGTCGATCACCCAGCCGCCCCCTACGATGGCGTGCAGGGAACGCGACGTCGTGGTGTGGCGTCCCTTGGCGTCGTGCTCGCGAATGCCTCCGGTTTCCTGGGGAAGCGCCTGCCCCGGACCGGCGAGCGTGTTCACCAGAGTCGATTTGCCGACACCGGAAGAGCCGACCAGCGCCACGGTCTGCCCCACCCCGCACCACGAGGCTAAGGTCCGTGCCGCTGCAGGAAGCCGGGGATTGACGCTCACGACATCGAGCCCGCGCTGCAACTCGGCAGCCTGACAGCGGTAGACATCAACGTCAGTCGCCATGTCGGCTTTGGTGAGCAAGATCACCGGGTTTGCACCGCCCTGGTTGGCCAGAGCCAGATAGCGCTCGAGGCGGGCCTGATTGAAATCAGCGTTGCAGGAGGTGACGATGAACAGCGTATCGACATTGGCTGCGACGGGCTGCAGGGCCCGGCTACCCTCGAGGCGTCGCTCCAGAACCGTCCTTCGGTTCAGACGGCGGTGGAGCATCCGGGTGCGAGGATGAATCAGGACCCAATCGCCCACGGCGAAGTCAGCGGTGTTGGTGTGAACGGGAAGCGTCAGCTCGACCGATCCCGCCTCCGACAGCCCCGTCAGGCGCGAGCGGTGAACCGTGGCGATCCGCATGGGCACGAGACCCATCTCGTGCGGTTCGCGCTGCTCCGCGAAGAAGTCGCGCCAGCCGAGGCTCGCAAGCGGCCCAGACGGGGGGAGGTCGGGATGATCGGTCACCGGCCCGCACATGGCATGGCACTGGTCGCGTGACCAGCGGCGCGTAGGGGTGTGCGTTTCGACGCCATCAGCAGCCTCTTCACTCGGACCGTCGCCCCGTGATGGCTCGGGGGTCTGCTTCGAGTCAGACTTCAAGCGACCTGCAGCCTTCGCACTCGTGCGAATCCGACCAGCTTCCGCGCGTCTTCATCCCAGAGTGCGAGGTTCAGGCAGCCCAGGCTGTCGCGCAGCGTCAGACGGCCGACGCGGCCGAGAATCTCATGGCCGTCCAGGCATTCCTGCAAGCGGTAGTTCGGAATGCGGCTGTTCAGATGGTGGACGTGGTGGAGGCCGACATTGCCGGTGAACCATTGAAGAACGTGCGGCAGAACGTAATACGAACTTCCGCCGAGGGCGGCGCGGTGAAAGTCCCAGGTGTCGGCTTCTTCCCAGACGGTCTCCTCATACTGGTGCTGGACGTAGAACAGCCAGCCCCCGATCCAGGCGGCGACGCTGATCACCGGCAGGAACACCCAGAGAACCGTCCCGACGCCGCCGACCGCGACCGTGAGGAGCGCCAGGCCAGCGAAGAGCGCCGCATCAAGCGCCAGCACGTCGCGCCACGCCGTCCGCCACGGGAGCCCGACGCCGGAGGGCAGCCGCTGCAGCAGGAGGAAGTTGAGCGGTGAACCGAGCACGATCAGGATGAGCGGGTTGCGGTAGAGGCGGTAGCGGAGCCGGCTTCGACGCGGCAGAGCGAGGTACTCGCGCACGGTCAGTGTGTGGATATCCCCGGTGCCGCGGCGGCTGAGATCGCCGGTGGAGGCATGATGCAGGGCGTGGGCCCGCTTCCAGCTGTCGTAGGGCGTCACCGTCAGAAGGCTCAAGGCGCGGCCGAGCCAGTCGTTGCCGCGACGTGAGGGCAGGAACGAGCCGTGTCCGCAATCATGCTGGATAATGAAGAGCCGGACCAGGAGCCCGCCCGCCGGCACGGCGAGCGGTAGGGTCAGCAGCGCGTAGCCGTTCGCCGCCATGCTGAGCATCAGCGCGCACAGGATCAGGTACGGCAGCAGGGTGTCGGCGACTTGCCGCACAGCCAGCTTGGGAATCGGCTCGCGGAATGCGGCGCAGTGCCGAGCCACGTCCCGTGCGAGCTGCGCCTGATCGGGTGGCGATGCTGCGTCGGCGAGCCTGGACGTCGCGGGCGAGTTCGGGGTCGCTCCGGTCACGATGGTCGATGATCCTGTCTGGTGAGCATAGTCAGAAGCGAGACCTGCGAGTGGTGGGACGGCTTTCGAACGGGCCGCCGGGCCAGGAAGCAACGTATCGATGGCTGGTCATGGCCGGACGTCGATCAGGCCCGTCCATGCCTCGGTCAGGATCCGCCCGCGGCGGTCGGCGCGGTCCGGGGCGGCGTCGCACACCCGGCGCAACACCGCCTTCAGCACTTCGCTCCCGCCCGACGCGACAGCCTCCTCGCCCTTCCGACGGATCGCCGCCCGGTAGGCCTTCGTGGCCGGCCCCGCGGGCTGCGTCTCGACGGCCGCGACGAGCGAGAGAAGAGCCGTCACGGCTGCATCGACTGCTGCGCTCTGCTCAGGCTCGGCAGCAGGGGCTGCACGCGGGGGCCGCGGTTCGGCCAAGTGGCCGGTGGTGCGGGGACGCTTCATCGCGGGGTCTCCGGCCAATATCACGAGGTGGCAGCCAAAACCCTGCGTCTCGACGAAAGTCGAGGTCGCCCACACGGTAGACGGAAGGCTGTGAGCTCACAGGCCTACGCCCCCATTCACCGGGCGCCTCTGTCGAGGCCGAGCTGATACGGCCTCGTCATCGCGTGAGCATCGCGAAGCGCTTCCGCCACTCCCTCTGTCGGAAGGCGAGGGGCTGGTCTACTCGTTCGCACCTTCGCCATCAGGCTTGGCAGCGACCGGCGGCTTGTTCGGCCGCGGTGCGTTGCGGCGCTTCTCGGGAGGCTTTTCGATCGTCGGCATCTTGGCCACGGCGCGCTTCGCGCGCTCGTTGAAGTCGGCCATCGAGAGGGTCGCCGAGCGACCGGTCGAATTGGATCCTGCCATGTTGGGCCTCTGCTATGCTGCCCAAGGCACAGGATGATGCAGTGGGATCGTTCGTCGTGCGCGCGTGCCGGCGGCGTCCTCGGCTGCCGGCACGAACGATCGTCTAGCCGACCTTGAGGTTCTCGGCCGAGGCTTTGCCGCGGCGTTGGTCGACCACCACCTCATACGAGATCTTCTGGCCGTCGGCGAGGTCGCGAAGGCCGGCCTTCTCGACCGCAGAGATATGCACGAACACGTCCTGGCCGCCGTCGTCGGGCTGGATGAAGCCGAAGCCCTTCGTTCCGTTGAACCACTTTACCGTACCGGTTGCCATAGGCGTCTCTCCCTTGCTGGATATGCGCTCTACCCGATCTGGGGGCCGGCCGTCTCCCGAACAATTTGCTCCCGCGAGCGCGTAGCCGAGCCTGCGCCGCCAGGCGGCGGCCTCTTGCTCGTGGGATTCGGCGCGCAGCGCGTGTGGCTCGTCACCGGTGATAAGGCTCCGCAGCTGATCCGCGTGCGCCGGTTGCGGGTAGATCAGGGCTGCCATTTCGCCGAACGCGGTCCACACCGGAAGCGAGCCGTCGCGCACGAACATGGCGACGGCCTCGACAGCCTCCCACCGATCAAGATCGTCAGGGCTTTGAACCGCACGGCACACGATACGGGTGCGCAGGAAGGGATCGTCGGCTGTCGGCGCAGTCTCAAGGGACAAAATCACGCCTGACCGGTCAGGCCTTAGTTCGTCTGGCAGCGCACCGATCTTGCGCCAAAGACAGAACCATTTGGCGCAAGCTCCCGGTCGAACGCGGTGGATGCCACAGGACACGCCTGTGTTGTGTTCGCACTCGACGCCTGCCGGTTTGGCAAGAGCCTGAACCGCAAAAGTCTGGCAGCACGCTGTGCAGGGATCACAGACGCGATTCGGGACAAGGCGCTGCGCCATATGTCAGTTTTAAGAGGCCAACTCGTTGTTTTCTCTGGCTGCCTCGCTCGCCACCTCAACCTCAGGTTGCTGGGAATTGTGGATGGGGGGAAACAGTTCGGCCAGCCCACCCGCGACCCCGTGCAGAACGGGATCGTGGACCGAGCCAAGGTCGCGCGGATGGAGACCGGCGGTGGCCGCGAAGGCAGTAGGCATGACTTCGGGCATGACCTGTCAGGACTCAGGGGCGAGAGCCGCTCGGCACCGCTTGGTTGCAGTCAACGCGGACGACCGTGTTCGGTTCAGGAGATACCCTGGCACCGCAGCCATCGGATCCGCGTCCTCCGGCGCAGGTAGAGATGCACCATCAGAGTTTGTTAACGTTGTTGGCTGGGTGCGGAAACGAAGTCGCTGCCGAGCCCGTATATCTGCGGCAGCAGGAGCGTTGAAATGTCAGATGTCATGGGAGCGCCGGCTCAGGACGCTCTCGCTCACTTGCCGGTGACGACCTTCGTCGCTGGCTGGCGGGCCCTTGTCGGCGAGCCTCCCGCTGTCATGCTGGAGAACCGTTCCGAGATGATTCGCCTGCTCGTCGAGAGTTCACCGGCCGACCCGGCACAGATCGATGAGCAGTTCCGCGTGCTCATCGAGGGCTGGTTGAGCAAAGGCTGAAATACGAATGGTAATGGGAGCTTGGCCTAGGGGTGCGCTTCCGTCTGCCGTCACCCCAATCGTGACCTGATACGCGCTTGCGGCGGCGAACGAGTGCTTGGATAGAGGATGTGAGCCCGGTGCCGACGACGGCCACACGTCGTTTCCCCTACAGACTGTTCATATGCCTGAGCACAATGTCTTCAGGCATGAGGTCTGGAGATGGCCTGAATATCTATCGGATCGCGTCCCCTCGCTGGCCGCGAGCGACCACCGCGAGCGCGCCGTCGGGCATAGGACGTTGCAGGGTTTTCGCGTCGGACCATGGCGCGCGCAGCCACACGTTTCGCTCCTCGTCCGTCACCAGAATCACCGGCATCGCCTTTCGGTTGCACCGCACCGACCTCGGCGCTCGGTGGGCCGGTCAGGAAGGCGTAGAGGTCGTCCGTCGTTTCGCCGTCCGCGAGCTTGCGCACCGAGGTCCAGTCCTCGGTCCTGAACCGGTCCAGTCGGCGCGGCGTGCCTGCCTACATGGCCGTTCGTCGTGGGACGCCCTCTGCCGCGTGGTTTCGAGGTTGACCCGGCTCTGCTCGGTGCGGTTTCGCTGCTCGTCAGCGCTGAGCTAACCATGTTGATGTCGGCGACAATCCATCCCGTGGGCGGGCGGCGCTGATGTCCCGCCGGATCTTGCGTCTCGTCTGAATCATCGCGACGGTCGGGAACGGAAAAACCCCGCCGCGGCTGAGCCGGGCGGGGCTGGTGTGGTCGGGCGTTGGCCGGCAGTTACGCGGTCAGCGCGCGCTCGGTGGCCTGCCAATCGCACTGCTCGCTCAGAGAGCCGGCGAACACCGCATCGAGCCGCAGGCGCTCGGCCTCGACGACCGGACCGTCGACCGCCACCGGGCGGCAGCGGGCGTTCCAGCCCACGGGCACGAAGTCCGGGTTGTGAAGGGCGTGGTCGGAGCCTTCGAAGAATGCGCGGTCGCCGCCGTCGAGGTAGCTCTCCGCCGGCAGGCCCTCAGCCAGCAGGATGTCGTGGGCGTCGAGTTCGACGTGCCAGTAGGTCACGCCGGCACGCGGCTCGCGGGTGATCGTCGTCCCGTTGATCAAGCACATGATTGGCACCAGCACGCCGCCCTTGTTGTCGGCCTCCGCCCCGACCAGCACCGGGTGGCCCGGCGAGAGGATGAGATCGCGAGCCGGCAGGCCCTGGCCGAAGGCACCCGCACGGACGCGCACCGGCTGCTGGTGGGAAGGGAGCGTCGCACCCACAGCGGTCATCTCGCGGTGGCCGATCCAAGTGATCGGACGCAGGGTGCCGGAGGCGGTGACGGCGAAATCGCCAACCTTCAGATCTTCGACAGCGATCTCGCCGCGGCCGGTGCGGATCGTCGTTCCGGCCTCGAAGCAGACGGGAGTAAAATCTCCGAGCGTATTCTCAGAGAACGTCTCTGTTTGTCCTTCGATGACTTGAGTATTTGACACCAAAATTGCGAAACCAGAACCGTCTGGATTTTCAGAAAAGACAATCTGATTTGCGTTGTCTAAATTCGTTGCGTAAAGATTAAACTGATTATTCGTAGCAGTGTTGGTCAGAGTGACCGGATCTCCTACACTGCTGATGGTTCCATTGAAAATGTATGGCACATCATTGTTGCCATCATTCTCAAATACGGCACTCTGGACGCCATCATTGTCCTGAGACAAGAAGTCAACGCCATAGGTCACATTATTGAAAACGATTGGGAGTGCCATGGGTGCCTCTCTACTGTATCTGCCTGTCTTCCTGATTTACGTCTCTGCTCCCGCGCGCGAGCCTTAGCAATTTGCTCGAGACTGCACTTTTCAGACGCGCAAATATGCATCTCATAATTGAGAGCAGTAAATTGCATGAAGGATACGTTCTATCGATTATCCACTATTGTGTCTCGGAAGCAACATTATAACCAACTTTTGTTAGTTATCTAAGTTGCCAATTGATGACGGATGCATATTGTTGCTCGCGAACATTGAGGAAGTTATTCTCAGATCTTTATTTATGTTAATTTCGGCATCCTTCTGCGACCCTTCTAGAGGCTGTTATGGAC
>NZ_BPRD01000133.1 GCF_022179745.1 Methylorubrum podarium | reverse complement strand
GTGCAGGAGGTCGCCCGCGGCATCGGGCTCGACAACCGCATCGGCGCCAAGTTCCTGCATGCCGGGCCGGGCTACGGCGGCTCGTGCTTCCCGAAGGACACGCTGGCGCTGGTGAAGACGGCGCAGGATTACGGCACGCCGGTGCGGATCGTCGAGACGGTGGTGGCGGTCAACGACCAACGCAAGCGCGCGATGGCGCGCAAGGTGATCGCGGCCTGCGGCGGGTCGGTGCGGGGCAAGCGGGTGGCTTTGCTCGGCCTGACGTTCAAGCCGAACACCGACGACATGCGCGACGCGCCCTCGCTGTCGATCATCGCCGGGCTTCAGGATGCCGGCGCCGCGATCGTGGCCTACGACCCGGAGGGGATGGAGCAGGCGCGTCCGCTGCTGCAGGGTGTGGCCTACGCCGAGGACGCCTATGCCTGCGCGGAGGGGGCGGACGCTTTGGTGATCGTGACGGAGTGGAACGCGTTCCGCGCGCTGGATCTGGCGCGGCTGAAGGCGCTGATGGCCGTCCCCGTCCTCGTCGACCTGCGCAACGTCTACGCGCCGGACGAGGCCGGCCGCCAGGGTCTGCGCTATGTCGGGGTCGGCGCGCTGGCGCGCTGCGACTGATCGGACGGCCGCCGTCTCCGAAGCCGGGCCCGTCTCAGCGCGCCGTGCGGCGGGCGAGCAGGAGATGCAATCCCTGCGCGACCAGACCGCCGATCATCGCCGCGCCGCCTTTCACCATGAAATCGACCACCCGGCCGTGCCGACTCGCGGTCAGACCCTGGGCCGCCTCGAGGGCCCCGGCGAGGGCCACCGCCGCGAGGAGCGCCAGCCCCCAGCGCCGCGGATAGGAGAGCGCGAGCAGGAAGCCGAACAGGGCGTAGGCGCCGGCCCGCTCCAGGTTCGGCGACGCCAGGACCGGACGCGCCTCAAGGGGCGAGAGCGTCACGGCGACGAGGCCGATGGCCACGATCCACGCCAACAGGCGAACAAGCGTCAGCATAACGTCTCGTGCGCGCAAGCCGGTGCCGAGGTCAAGCGGCGAACACGCCGCGGGCACCGTCCGCTCCGCTCGCTCCACCGTCGACGCGATCAGCGTGAACAGGAGCCCGAGCGCGAGGTTGCAGGCGAGCAGGATCAGGAACAGGGTCATGACCGCCTCACGCCACGCAGGTCAGGACGATGTAGGGCCAGCGGGGCGGGCATGACGTCCGCGCCATCCCTTGCGAGCGCGTCAGGCTTCGGCCGGCCTCATGCCCGGGGGCCGATCGGACCTCCCCGGAACGACGGTCCGGTCCCCGGTTCGCTGCCAGGGAGGGGGTGGCGCCGGAGACGATCAGGATGATCGAAACGGCCCGGGCGGCGACAGCGGATTTCGGCATCTTTCCCCTCGCGACGTCTCACATTTCGCAAGAAGCGGGTTAGCCTCGACTGTTTGCGGCCATGTTGCGTCAACTGTTGCGTTGCGCCCGCCGCGGGACCGTTGCGATGCCGAGACGACCCGAGCCGCGACCAGGCGGCAAAACCTCTTTAAGGATGTCCACGACTACTTAAGTGCAAATGATGCCGGATATCCCTAATTTGGAGGATGCAATTCTCCCGAAATCGTTGCCTGCTTGAGTCGTCAGGGCACGGGCTGCCGTGAGATCGGGGCGCGCCGAGGGGTGCGCTGGCTGCGGTGTAGAAGCCCTGAGGGGGACGGGTCATGGTGAGAAGTGGAGCAGTTCATCCGCGCTGGGTTCTGCGCAGGGATGAGCGACGCGCCGGTCGCTACGACGGCGACAAGGTGGTGCGGTGGATCGCACGCCCGACGCTGATGAAGGGGCGCGCGAAGGAATCCGCGAACTCCAACGGAGACGACGGCGCCAAGGGTTACGCCGCTCCCTCCCGCCTGAACGGCTTCACGGGTCTGCGGATCGTCTCCGACACCTGATCCGGGACGAGGATCACAGGGATCGCTGCGGTCTCCGCCCGATCCCTTTCCGCGGCACCAGGGTCCCGCGATACGCCGGGGGGATCAGCCCGGTATGGGGCTTCCAACTCGGCGGTGCGGACAGATCCCCGGCGGTGTCAGTGTCTTCGCGCCGGATCCGTCAGGATTCAGGCTGGAGACGGCGGCGGAATCCCTTGGCAAGGCTTTCGGCGCGGTCCATGCTTCCCTTCGAAAGCCGCCGGATAACGCGGCGGCATCGGAGGATCGTCCTATGCTCGCCGCCAACCGTCTGGTCAAATCGGCCTGGATCGCCGTCGATATCACGAAGGAGCGCGCCGAACGGGTGCTCGTGGTCGAGGCCTATATCGCGGTCAGCCCGCTGGAGAAGGACTTCGACGCCCATCGCTACGAGAAGGTCGTGGAGGATGTGCGCCGTGTCCTCGCCGAACATCCCGAGATCGACCGAGCCTCGATCCTGAGCATGCACCGGGATGCCGGCTGCACGGCCCTGTTCCGCAGCCAGCCGGCGCACAGCGCGGCCTGAAACCTCGCAGATCGGCCGGACCGGTCAATCGAGCGGTGCCAGGGACGGGTCCGCGGGTCTGAGCTCATCCCGCCCGGGATTGCGCAGGCCCGGCGTGACGGCGACACCGGGCGGTCCGAGGCCGCCGTCCGGTCTGCAGCCCGAACAGATCGAGCGGGCGGCGCGGCTGCTGCGCTCGGCGATCCGCCGGTCGAACTCGGCCTGACGCGCCATCGATTCCTCGGCCCTGCGCTGCAACAGGATCGAGGCTTCCGTCGGCGGGGCCGCCCCCGCGGGTGCGGCCCGCTCCGCCGGACCGGCGAGGGCCGGCGTGACGAGAGCGAGCAGGGCGAAGGGCGCAGCGCGCATCGGTCGTCGCTCCATTCTCCGGCCGGCGGGCGCCGCCAGCCGGTCCCATGGTAGGGAATCCGGGCAACGGCGGGAAGACGGCGGCCATCGCAGGCGGCGAGGCCGGGGCGGTGGCCGACCCCGCGCGACCTGCGTCCGAATCTAGCGGCGGACCTCCTCGGCGCCGACGCCGTTGTCGAGGAACAGGTGGTAGGCCGCGTTGTCGGTCTCGTCGACGTAGGGGTAGGCGAGGGCTTCGAGGGCGGCGTCGAAGCGGGCCCGCTCCGCCGGCGGCACCTCGATTCCGGCGAGCACGCGGCCATAGTCGGCGCCGTGGTTGCGGTAGTGGAACAGGCTGATGTTGAAGCCGTCGCCCAGGGCCTCCAGAAACTTCATCAGCGCGCCCGGTCGCTCCGGGAACTGGAATCGGTAGAGCCGCTCGTCGGCGAGCCCCGCGGCGCGCCCGCCCACCATGTAGCGGACATGGACCTTGGCCATCTCGTTGTCGCTCATGTCGGCGACGCCGTAGCCGGCCCGCTCCAGGGCCGCGATCAGGTCGCGCTTCTCCGGCTTCCCGCCGGGCAGGTTGATGCCGACGAAGATGCGCGCGTCGCTCCCCGCGGCGTAGCGGTAGTTGAACTCGGTGATCGCGCGGGGACCGAGCGCGGCGATGAAGGCGCGGTAGGCGCCCGGCCGCTCGGGAATGGTGACGCCGAGCAGGACCTCGCGCTCCTCGCCGATCTCCGCCCGCTCGGCGATGTGGCGCAGCCGGTCGAAGTTGAGGTTGGCGCCCGACGAGATCGCCACCAGCGGCCCGGCACCGGGATTCCGCGCCGCCCAGGCCTTGGCCCCGGCCAGACTCAGCGCGCCCGACGGCTCGGAGATCGCGCGGGTGTCGTCGAAGATGTCCTTGACCGCCGCGCACATCGCGTCGGTGTCGACGGTGATCACCGCGTCGAGATGCTCGCGGCAGAGGCGGAAGGTCTCCTCGCCCGCCTGGCGCACCGCGACGCCGTCGGCGAACAGGCCGACGCTCGGCAGCATCACCCGGTCGTCGGCCCGGATCGCCTCCGCCATGGTGGCGGCGTCGTCCGGCTCCACGCCGATCACCTTGGTCTCGGGCCGCAGGTACTTCACGAAGGTGGCGATGCCGGCCGCCAACCCGCCGCCGCCGATGGGCACGAAGATCGCCTCGATCGGCCCGGTATGCTGGTGCAGGATCTCCATGCCGATCGTGCCCTGGCCGGCGATGACCTCGGGATCGTCGAACGGGTGCAGGAAGGTCAGGCCCCACTGCGCCTCCAGGCGCCGCGCCTCGGTGAGGGCCTCGTCGAAGGCGTCGCCGTGCAGCACCACCTCGGCGCCCCGCGCCCGGCAGGCATCGACCTTGATGGCGGGCGTGGTGCGCGGCATCACGATCACCGCCCGCACCCCGAGCTTGGCCGCGCCGAGCGCCACGCCCTGCGCGTGGTTGCCGGCCGAGGCGCAGATGACGCCGCGATCGAGCTGCTCCCGCGGCAGCGACGCCATCTTGTTGTAGGCGCCCCGGAGCTTGAACGAGAAGACCGGCTGCAGATCCTCGCGCTTGAGCAGGACGGGGCGGCCGAGCCTCTTCGTCAGGCGGGGCATCGGGTCGAGGGGGCTCTCGATCGCCACGTCGTAGACGCGGGCGGAGAGGATCTTCTTGATGTAGTCGGTCACGGGCAGGCTTTCGGCCGCGTCATCGGGCAGGGCTCGCCCGGGACTTAGACCTTCCGCGGCCGGGATGCGAGGGGAGGGCTGGGACGCACCCTCCCGGCCGGAGCCGGGTCAGCGCCGGATCAGAGCCGGATCCCGGCATGGACCTGCCCCGGATCGAACGGAAAGGCGAAGGCGGCGCCGATGCCGTCGCGAAAGATTCGCACGACCTGCGCGGCCGTGCTGCCGATCGTGATGCTCGTTCCGGGCGGAAGCGTGTGATCGAGGGCCAGCGCCGCGCCGGAGGCCGAGACGTTGATCAGCCGGCCCGGAAGGACGCGCCCATCCTCGAGGGTAACGAGCACGTCCTTGCGCTCCGGGCTGATCCGCGGATGCGCGCGCGCCGGTTGATCGGAGCGTCCCTGCTCGCGCGACAGC